>NZ_JBJLRI010000021.1:0-55813 GCF_050871405.1 Kineococcus esterisolvens | reverse complement strand
CCGCGCCCCGGGGCGCGGCGGTGACGGGCGGGTGGCGGCCCATCAGGTCAGAATGTCTGGACAAATGCTTGACAGGTCGCGCGCCGCGCGCGACAGTTCCCGTGCCCGCTCCGCCAGGAGCGCACGACGACGTGGGAGGGTTCAGCCAGTGAGCCGCATCACCATCGGGTCCGCCCCCGACTCCTGGGGCGTCTGGTTCGCCGACGACCCGCTGCAGACCCCGTGGCCCCGCTTCCTCGACGAGGTCGCCGGGGCCGGGTACGAGTGGATCGAGCTGGGTCCGTACGGCTACCTGCCGACCGACCCGCAGCAGCTGGCCGACGCGCTGGCGCCGCGGAACCTCAAGGTCTCCGCCGGCACCATCTTCGCCGCCCTGCACCGCCCCGACCACTACGACGCGGCCTGGGCCCAGGTCGAGCAGGTCGCGGAGCTGACCCGGGCGATGGGCGGCACCCACCTGGTGGTCATCCCCGGCCAGTGGCGCAGCGACAAGACCGGCGAGGCGCTGGAGCCGCGCACCCTGGACGAGGCGGGCTGGCAGCGGCTGGCCTCCGGCATGGACCGCCTCGGCCGGGCGGTCAAGGACGGCTACGGCCTGCAGATGGCCTTCCACTCGCACGCCGACACGCACGTCGACACCCAGGACGAGATCGAGCGCTTCCTGGAGATGACCGACCCGGACGCGGTCAAGCTGTGCCTGGACACCGGTCACGTGGCCTACTCCGGCGGGGACAACCTGGAGATCATCCGCCGCTACCCCGACCGCATCGCCTACGCCCACCTCAAGCAGGTCGACCCGCAGGTGGTCGCGAAGGTGAAGGAGGACGACCTCGGGTTCGGCGACGCCGTCAAGCTCGGGGCGATGGTGGAGCCGCCGCGAGGGGTCCCCGAGATGCCGCCGATCCTCGACGCGCTGGAAGATCTGGGGCGTGACGTCTTCGCCATCGTCGAGCAGGACCTGTACCCGGTCGCCTTCGACGCTCCGCTGCCCATCGCCCGCCGCACCTTCTCGTACCTGCGCTCCTGCCGCCTCCCGCAGGCCTGAGCCCGGGGCCCCCGCCCCGGGACGGGGCCACGGACACCTGCACCACCTGCACCACCTGCACCCCCGCACCACCCCGCTGAGGAACAGCGGGCTCCACCCCAGCGGGCGGCCGACGCCCGAGGAGAAGGGAACGGATCGATGAGGATTCGCTCGCGCAGGACCGCCACCGCCGCCTTCGTGGCCGTGGCCGCGATGACGATGACCGGCTGCAGCTCCTCCGGTGGGCGCCCCGCCGACGAGGGCGCCGACGGCGCCGCCGCGGGGGTCGCCGACACGCCGCGCATGGAGATCGCCATGATCACCCACGCGGCGCCGGGGGACACGTTCTGGGACATCGTCCGCTCCGGTGCCGAGGACGCCGCGGCGAAGGACAACGTCGAGCTGAACTTCCAGGGCGCCCCCGAGGCCGGCGACCAGGTCAACCTCGTGCAGAGCGCGATCGACTCCGGCGTGGACGGCATCGCCGTGACGCTGGCCAAGGCGGACGCGCTGAACCCGGTCGTGCAGAGGGCCGTGGACGCCGGCATCCCGGTCGTCGCGTTCAACGGCGGCTTCGAGGAGTGGCAGGACTCCGGCGCCGTGGGCTACTTCGGCCAGGACGAGGAGCTGGCCGGCGAGGCCGCCGGCACCCGCCTCACCGAGGAGGGCGCCCAGCACGAGCTGTGCGTCATCCAGGAGCAGGGCCACGTCGGCCTGGAGGCCCGCTGCCGGGGTGTGGACAACACGTTCAACGGCACCAGCGAGGTCCTGTACGTGACGGGCACCGACATGCCCTCGGTGCAGCAGGCGATCACCTCCAAGCTGCAGCAGTCCCCGAGCATCGACCGGGTCGTCACCCTGGGTGCGCCCTTCGCCATGACGGCGGTGCAGTCGGTCGACGCCGCCGGCAGCGACGCGCAGGTGGTCACCTTCGACACCAACTCAGAGCTGATCGGCGCCGTCCAGGACGGCGACGTGCAGTGGGCGATCGACCAGCAGCCGTACCTGCAGGGGTACCTGGCGGTGGACTCGCTGTGGCTGTACAACACCAACGGCAACACCATCGGTGGTGGGCAGGCGACCCTGACGGGGCCGTCGTTCATCGACTCCACCAACGTCGACCGCGTGGCGGAGTTCGCCGCCGGCGGGACCAGGTGAGGTCCTCGTGAGCACCTCCGTCACCACACCCAGCGCCGGTCCCGCGGTCCGCGACCGCGACGACCGGGTCAGGACCCGGTCGTTCGCCTCCCGGCTGCTGTCCCGGCCCGAGATCGGCTCCCTCATCGGCGCCCTCGCGGTGTTCATCCTCTTCTGCGCGGTCGCCCCCACCTTCCGGCAGGCCTCCTCGCTGGCCACGGTCGCCTACGCGGGGTCGACCATCGGCATCATGGCCGTGGCGGTCGCCCTGCTGATGATCGGCGGGGAGTTCGACCTGTCCGCCGGTGTCGTCGTGACCACCACGGCGCTGACGGCGGCGACGTTCTCGTACCAGCTGCGCCTGAACCTGTGGGTCGGCGTCGTCGTCTCGCTCCTGGTGGCCCTGGCCATCGGCGCCTTCAACGGCTGGCTGCTGATGCGGACCGGTCTGCCCAGCTTCCTCATCACCCTGGGCACGTTCTTCATGCTGCAGGGCATCAACCTGGGCGTGACGAAGCTGCTGACCGGCGGCGTCTCCTCCAGCGCGGTCTCCGACATGGACGGCTGGGACTCCGCCCGCGCCGTGTTCGCCTCGACGATCGACGTCGGCGGCGTCGGGATCAGGATCACCGTCCTCTGGTGGATCCTCTTCGTGGCGGTCGCCACCTGGACGCTGCTGCGCACCCGGGTGGGCAACTGGATCTTCGCGGCCGGCGGTGACAAGGCCGCCGCCCGCGCCGTCGGCGTCCCCGTCAAGAAGACGAAGATCGGCCTGTTCATGGCCGTCGGCTTCTGCGGCTGGTTCGTCGGCATGCACCAGCTGTTCAGCTTCGATTCCATCCAGTCCGGCGGCGGCGTCGGCCAGGAGTTCATCTACATCATCGCCGCCGTCGTCGGCGGGTGCCTGCTCACCGGCGGGTACGGCTCGGCCGTCGGCTCGGCCGTCGGTGCCCTGATCTTCGGCATGACGAGCCTGGGCATCGTCTACGCGGGCTGGGACGCGAACTGGTTCAAGCTGTTCCTCGGCGTGATGCTCCTGCTGGCCACGATCGTCAACCTGGTCGTCAAGAACCAGGCCGCGAAGAGGTGAGGGACCGATGAGCACCGAGACCCACGACCGGACCGGCGGCTCCGGGCACTCCCCGAACACCGAGATCCTGCGCCTGACGGACGTCGGCAAGAGCTACGGCAACGTCCACGCCCTGCGCGGGGTGTCGCTGTCGGTCAAGCAGGGCGAGATCACCTGCGTGCTCGGTGACAACGGGGCCGGGAAGTCGACCCTCATCAAGATCGTCGCCGGCCTGCACCGGCACACCGAGGGCACGGTGGAGGTCAACGGCGAGGCCGTGAGCTTCTCCTCCCCGCGCGAGTCGCTCGAGCGCGGCATCGCCACCGTGTACCAGGACCTCGCGCTCGTGCCCCTGATGTCGATCTGGCGCAACTTCTTCCTCGGCTCCGAGCTCACCACCGGCTTCGGCCCCTTCAAGCGCCTCGACGTCAAGCGCATGATGGAGATCACCGACGAGGAGCTGACGAAGATGGGCATCAACGTGCCCGACCTCGAACGCCCCGTCGGCGCCCTCTCCGGCGGCCAGCGCCAGTGCATCGCCATCGCACGGGCGATCTACTTCGGCGCCAAGGTGCTCATCCTCGACGAGCCGACCGCCGCCCTGGGCGTCAAGCAGTCCGGCGTGGTGCTGAAGTACGTCGCCAAGGCCCGCGACGCGGGCCTTGGCGTCATCTTCATCACCCACAACCCGCACCACGCCTACCTGGTGGGCAACCACTTCGTGATCCTCAACCGCGGCCACGTCTCGCTGGACAAGTCGCGGCAGGAGATCACGCTGGACGAGCTCACCAACGAGATGGCCGGCGGCGCGGAGCTCGAGGCCCTGAGCCACGAGCTCTCCGTCCCCGGTGAGACCCCCGAGAACGCCGCCGGCCTGACGGCGGCCCGCACGACCGGAAGGTGACGACACCGATGAGCACGGCGACGCAGACGACCCCGCACACCGCTCGCGAGGGCTACGACCGGGACCTCCGCGTCGCCGTGCTCGGCGTCGGGATGATGGGGCAGGACCACGCCCGCCGCCTGGCGCAGCTGACCAAGGGCGCGCGGCTCGTCGCGGTCAGCGACGTGGACGGGGCCCGCACCGACGCGGTGGCCGCCGAGTTCGGCGTGCGCGCCCTGCACGACCCGGTCGCGGCCATCGAGGACCCCGAGGTGGACGCCGTCGTCATCGCCACCCCCGGCTTCACCCACGAGGACCTCGTGCTCAAGGCCCTGCATGCCGGCAAGCCGACCCTGTGCGAGAAGCCGCTGACGACCTCGCCGGAGACCTCCCGCAAGGTCGTGGAGGCCGAGCGCGCCCTGGGGCGCCAGCTCGTCCAGGTCGGGTTCATGCGCCGCTTCGACGCCGAGTACGAGCAGCTGCGCTCGCTCATCGCCTCGCAGGAGCTGGGCCGCCCGCTGTTCCTGCACTGCGCCCACCGCAACGCGACCACCCCGCCGAACTTTTCCTCCGAGATGCTCATCCTCGACTCGGTGGTGCACGAGGTCGACGTGGCCCGCTTCCTGCTCGGTGAGGAGATCACCGCCATCACGGTGTTCAAGCCCGGGCGCACCTCCCACGCTCCCGAGGGCCTGCAGGACCCGCAGTTCGTCCTCATGGAGACGGAGAGCGGCGCCCTGGTCGACGTGGAGATCTTCGTCAACACCACGTTCGGCTACGAGGTCCGCACCGAGCTGGTCGCCGAGCGCGGCAGCGCGAGGATCGGCCTGGGTGTCGGTCTGGTCGAGCACTCCAGCGCCGGGTGGGGCGGGGGCATCGCCGCCGACTTCAAGGAGCGCTTCGGCGCCGCCTACGACGCGGAGTTCCAGCGCTGGGTGGACGCCGTCCGCAGCGGCGCGGGCATCGACGGCCCGGGGGTGTGGGACGGCTACGCCGCCGCCGCCGTCTGCGCCGCCGGAGTGGAGTCCCTGCGCACCGGTCGGCGCGTCGAGGTGGACCTCGGCGCCCGCGCCTGAGGAGGCTGACGACGATGCAGATCGCCCTGGACACGTACATGTTCCGCGACGTGCCGCTCCTGGAGCTGCCGGCGCTGGTGGCCGACCTCGGCTACGAGTGGATCGAGCTCTCGCCGCGCGAGGACTTCATCCCCTTCTTCCGCCACCCGCGCGTGGACCTGGCCACGGTCCGGAAGTTCCGCGCGGCGCTGGACGCCGCCGGTGTCGGCGTGTGCTCCACGCAGTTCGTGCAGCGCTGGTCCGGCCCCGGTGAGGACGAGCGCAAGCAGGCGGTGCGCAACATCAAGCGCATCGTCGAGGTCACCACCGAGCTGGGGGTGCCCGTCGTGCAGTCGGAGTTCAACGGCCGCCCGGAGCTGCCCGAGGCCAGCGAGGCCCGCTTCCTCGACTCCTTCGAGGAGCTGGCGCCCGTCTTCGAGTCCGCCGGGGTCGAGCTGCGACTGGAGCCGCACCCCGACGATTTCGTCGAGGACGGCTTCCGCGCCGTGGACCTGGTGCGCGGCCTGGACCGGCCCTGGGTGGGGTTCGTCTACTGCACCCCGCACACCTTCCACCAGGGCGGCGACGGCCCGGGCGTCATCCGCTACGCCGGCGACCTCGTGCGGCACGTGCACGTGGCCGACACGTTCGACCCCCGCGGCTCCTCCGGCCTGCGCTACATCGTCAACCCGCCGGGATCCACGGCGCGCGTCCACCAGCACCTCGACATCGGTGAGGGTGAGGTGGACTTCGACGGCATCTTCACCGCCCTGGGCGAGGTCGGTTTCGACGGGGCGCTGTGCGCGAGCGTCTTCGCCTGGGAGGAGAGGCGCGAGGCGTCCAGCCGCTTCATGCGCGAGAAGATCCAGGAGTACGTCGACCGCTGGTGAACGGGTCGTGGGGACGAGGGGGCGGGTGCCGAGGCACCCGCCCCCTCGGGCGTCCGGCGGGCGGCGCGGTCAGCGGGCGAGCGCGCACCTGGCGCGCAGCAGCGCGACGCCCGGCCCGGTCAGCTCGTCGCAGAACGCCCCCCGGCCGGCGACGGCCATGGTCAGCGCGAGCGTCGTGCCGCGGACCGGCGCCCCCGCGCCGGTCGTGAACGGGCCGTCGGTGGCCTCCAGCCGCAGCCCCCGCACCGCGCTGCGGCCGTCCACCGTGAAGTCGCGGGCCGTGAAGAACCGCGCGACCTCGGTGACCACGGGGACCGGCGGCCCACCCGTGAGCCCGAGCGGCCGGCGCACGTCCTGGGCGTGCACGACGACCTCGCCCAGCCACGCCGCGGTGTGCCCGGTGGGTGCCGTGGTGCTGGTGACCACCGCGCGGAACCGCTCCAGCGTCTGCGCGGGCGTGACGCCGAGCTGTTCGGCCAGGCGCCGGTCGTTGTGCACGCCCGGGTCGAAGCGGGCCCCGGCCATGCTCGCCAGCCAGCGCGACCGCCCCGTGCTCGCCGCCGCGGTCAGGTGCGCGACGACCTCCTCGACCCTCCAGCGCCCGCACAGCGAGGGCCTGGACCACTCGGCGTCGTCGAGGCCGGCGAGGTCGTCGGCCAGGGCGGCGCGCTCGGCGTGCGCGGCCGCCCACAGGGTGTCGCGCGAGGTGGTGGTGGTCACGGCGTCCTCCGGGTACGGGTACGGGTACGGGTCCCGGTGGGGTGACCCGGGCCGCGCGGAGGACTCACCGGTCCGCGGCCCCTGGGCCGCGTCGGCCGGGAGACCCTCCAGTCGCTCGCCAAATGTGTCAACATGTAACTACATATAAGAGGAGGATCCCGTGCCGCTGCTCCGCTTCGACCTCGTCGCCGGCCGCACCCCCGAGGCGCTGACCAGCCTGCTCGACGCAGCCCACGCCGCCGTCGTGGAGGCTTTCGAAGTCCCCGACGGCGACCGCTACCAGGTCGTCCACCAGCACGCCCCCGGCGAACTGGTCGTCCACGACACCGGCCTCGGCATCCCGCGCACCGACGACGTCGTCGTCCTGCAGGTGACCAGCCGCCCGCGCACGCGCGAGCAGAAGGAGCGCTTCTACGCCCTGCTCGTGGACCACCTGGAGCGCGCGTGCGGCACCGGCCCCGGCGACGTCGTCGTCTCGATCACCGAGAACTCCGACGCCGACTGGTCCTTCGGCCACGGTCGCGCCCAGTTCCTCACCGGCGAGCTCTGAGGGCGGCTCCTCCGGCGGGCGCTGGCCCGCGGCGCGCGGCCCGTGGGACGCTGGCGGCTGCACGTCACAACCCAACACCAGGCCACGCACCCGGGCGGGAGAGCCCCGACGCGCACCAGCGGCGGGCACCGAAGGAGCAACCACCCCGGAACCTCTCAGGTCCCCAGGACCGCCACGGGCAGGCCGCTCTGGAAAGCAGGGTCCCCACGACCCTCACCGACGGGGAAAGCGCCGCACGGCGCGAAGCTCTCAGGTGCCGCGACAGAGGGGGTCCACGCGGCCGCGCCCGGCGGCCGCGCCCGGAAGGAGCCCGCCCGTGTCCCGCACCTCCCCGCTGCACGAGGCGCACGCCGCCCTGGGTGCCGCGTTCACCGACTTCGCCGGCTGGTCCGTGCCCGTGCGCTACGCCTCCGACCTCGCCGAGCACCGCGCCGTGCGTGCCACCGCCGGCGTGTTCGACCTGACCCACATGGGCGAGGTGCGCGTGAGCGGCCCGCAGGCCGGCGACGCCCTCGACGCCGCGCTCGTCGGGCGCCCCTCGGCCATGCCGCCGGGCCGCGCCGCCTACGGCCTGATCGTCGACGAGGACGGCGGCATCCTCGACGACCTCGTCACCTACCGCCTCGGCGAGCAGGAGTTCCTCGTCGTCGCCAACGCCTCCAACGCCGGCCTCGTCGCCCGCGAGCTGACCGCCCGCACCGCCGGTTTCGACGCCACCGTCACCGACGAGTCCGCGGGCACCGCCCTGCTCGCCGTGCAGGGCCCCACCGCCGCCCTGGTCGTCGGCGAGCTCGTCGACGCCGACCTCGGCGCCCTCGGCCACTACCGCTGCACGCCCACCGCCCTGCGCACCCCGGACGGCGCCGAGGACGTGCTGCTGGCCCGCACCGGCTACACCGGCGAGGACGGTTTCGAGGTGGTCCTGCCCGCCGCCCACGCCCCCGCCGCGTGGGAGGCGCTGCTGAGCGCCGGCCGCGCCCACGGCGCCGTGCCCTGCGGCCTCGCCTGCCGCGACACCCTGCGCCTGGAGGCCGGGATGCCGCTGCACGGGCACGAGCTGTCCCGCGACGTCGACCCGTACGCCGCCGGCCTCGGCCGTGTCGTCAAGCTCGACAAGCCGGCGGCCTTCCCCGGCCGCGCCGCGCTGGAGCGTCTCGCGCAGCGCACCCCCGAGCGCGTCCTCGTCGGGCTGCGCGGCACCGGGCGGCGGGCCGGGCGCCACGGGTACCCCGTGCTGCACGAGGGGCGCCCGGTGGGCACCGTCACCAGCGGCGCGCTCTCGCCGACCCTGGGGCACCCCGTCGCCATGGCGTACGTCGAGAACGGCCTCTCGGCGCCCGGCACCGCGCTCGCCGTGGACGTGCGCGGGCGTCCCGAGCCCGTCGAGGTGGTCGAGCTGCCCTTCTACCGACGGGCCCGGTGAACCCCGTGCCCGTCGGCGTCTTCGACCTGTTCTCCATCGGCATCGGCCCCTCCAGCTCCCACACCGTCGGCCCGATGCGCGCCGCGCTGCTCTTCGCGCGGGCCCTGGCCGACGACGGCGTGCTGGAACGGGTCGCCGCCGTGCGGGTGGACCTGCACGGTTCCCTCGGCGCCACCGGCCGCGGCCACGGCTCCGACTCCGCCGCCGTCCTGGGGCTGCTCGGCGAGCGCCCCGAGGAGGTGGACCCGGACGCCGTCCCGGCACTGCTGGCCGCCGTGCGCGCCTCCGGCGAACTTCCCCTCCTGGGCCGGCACCGGGTGCGCTTCGACCCGGACGCCGACGTGCGCCTGCTGCGCGAGGCGCTGCCCGCCCACCCCAACGGGATGGTGTTCACCGCCCTGGACCGGGCCGGCGGCGTCCTGCTGCGGCGAACCTCCTACTCCGTCGGCGGCGGGTTCGTGCGCGACGACCCGCTGGACGACGCCGCGCCGCTCGCCGGTCCCGGCGACGACCTGCCGCACCCCTTCCGCACCGGCGCCGAACTGCTCGAGCAGTGCCGGCGCACCGGCCTGGGGGTGGCGGGCCTGGTGCGCCGCAACGAGGAGCACCGCCGCAGCCGCGCCGAGGTCGACGCCGGCCTGCTGGAGGTGTTCGGCGCCATGGCCGCCTGCGTGCAGCGCGGCCTGGCGAGCGGGGGCACCCTGCCCGGCGGTCTGGGCGTGCGCCGCCGCGCCCCGGGGCTGCACCGCCAGCTGCTCGCCGAGGAGGAGCGGTGCGACGCCGGCGCCGACCCGCTGCGCGCGATGGACTGGGTCAGCCTGTACGCGCTCGCCGTCAACGAGGAGAACGCCGCCGGCGGCCGGGTCGTCACCGCCCCCACCAACGGCGCCGCCGGGATCGTGCCGGCCGTGCTGCACTTCCACCGACGCTTCACCCCCGGCGCCGACGACGCGAGCACCGTGGACTTCCTGCTCGCCGCCGGCGGCATCGGCGTCGTGCTGAAGGAGACCGGCTCCATCTCCGGCGCCGAGGTGGGCTGCCAGGGGGAGGTGGGCTCGGCCAGCGCCATGGCCGCCGCCGGGCTGACCGCGGTCCTCGGCGGCACCCCCGAGCAGGTGGAGAACGCCGCCGAGATCGCGATCGAGCACCACCTGGGCCTGACCTGCGACCCCGTCGGCGGGCTCGTGCAGATCCCCTGCATCGAGCGCAACGCCGTGGGCGCCACCACCGCCATCCACGCCGCGCGCACCGCGCTGCGCGGTGACGGCACCCACGTCGTCAGCCTCGACGCCGCGATCGCCACGGTGCGCGCCACCGGTGCGCACATGCGCTCGGAGTACAAGGAGACCTCCCGCGGCGGGCTCGCCCTGACCGTCGTGGGCGCGCACCGGGCACCGGCCGCCGCGGTGGGGGTCAACGTCCCGGAGTGCTGAGCTGCGGGGTGATGAGCTGCGGGGTGCCGGTGCGGGGTGCCGGGCGGGGTGGCACGGTGGCCCGGTGCCCCCACGCCGCCGCACCGACCCCGAGCAGGGCCGCGCCGCGCTGCGCGCCGCCCTGGAGGCCGTGGACGCCGGCGGGGCGCCCGAGCGGGCCGTGCTGGCCGCCGCCGTGCGCTTCACGCTGGAGGAGCTCGCCGTCCGCCACCCCGGCGGCAGCGTGGAGGTGCGGGTGCCGCCGTTCGCCGCCGTCCAGGTCGTCCAGGGCCCCCGGCACACCCGCGGCACCCCGCCCGCCGTGGTCGAGACCGACCCGCTGACCTGGCTCCAGCTGGCCGCCGGCCGGCTGGCCTTCGAGGACGCGCGCGCCGGCGGCCGGGTGCGTGCCAGCGGCGAGCGCGCCGACCTCGGTGAGCTGCTGCCGGTCACCGCTCCGGGGACCTGAGCGGGCCGCGTACCGTGGCGCGGGTGAGCGAGCAGGAGCACGGGCCGCAGGACGCCCCGGCGCCCGGGGACGGCCGGCAGGAGCAGCGCGAACCGCAGGAGGCCACCCGGCTGGTCCAGGTGACGCGCCGGCGTGCGCCCCGGTTCCGCGCCTTCATCCTCACCGGTGTCGTCGTCGCCTTCGTCGCCGCGGCGGTCGTGGCGGCGCTGACCCCGCCCGCCGGCGGCTACTCCCAGCGGGCTCTCTTCGGGTACCTGTTCGTCGCCTTCGGCGTCGTGGGGGCGCTGCTCGGCGGCCTGGTGGCGGTGCTGGCCGACCGGACCCGGAGCGGGCGGCGCGGCCCGCGCTGAAACCGGTGCGGCGGGTGCGCCGCCCCCGTCCACGAGTGCGTCCGGGTGGCGGGGGTGTGCCACACTCGGGACGTGGCCCGCGGTGACGGACGTCTTAACCACGACCTCATGCCCGGTGAGAAGGGCCCCCAGGACGCTTGCGGCGTCTTCGGGGTCTGGGCCCCCGGTGAAGAAGTCTCCAAGCTCGCCTTCTACGGCCTGTACGCCCTGCAGCACCGGGGTCAGGAGGCCGCCGGCATCGCTGTGAGCAACGGCGAGCAGATCCTCGTGTTCAAGGACACCGGGCTGGTCTCGCAGGTGTTCGACGAGGCGGCCCTGGAGTCCCTGCAGGGGCACATCGCCGTCGGGCACACCCGCTACTCCACCGCGGGGGGCGCCGGCTGGCAGAACGCCCAGCCCACCCTCGGCGCGACCGCCGGCGGGACGGTCGCCCTGGCGCACAACGGCAACCTCACCAACGCCTTCCGGCTGCGAGAGCTGATCGCCGAGCGCTACCCCGACGGGACCGCCGGCCGCGCCGGCTCCGGCGAGATCGCCCGCGGCAACACCACCGACACCGCGCTGATCACGGCGCTGTTCGCCGGCGACCCCGACCACACCCTGGAGGCCACGGCCCTGGAGGTGCTGCCGCACGTCGAGGGCGCCTTCAGCCTCGTCTTCATGGACGAGCGCACCCTGTACGCGGCGCGCGACCCGCAGGGCATCCGGCCGCTGGTGCTGGGCCGGCTGGACCGCGGCTGGGTCGTGGCTTCCGAGACCGCCGCCCTGGACATCGTCGGCGCCAGCGTCGTGCGCGAGGTCGAGCCCGGAGAGCTCATCGCCGTGGACGCCGACGGCCTGCGCTCGAGCCGGTTCGCCGAGGCCAGGCCCAAGGGGTGCGTCTTCGAGTACGTCTACCTCGCCCGGCCCGACACCACCATCAACGGCAAGGTCGTGCAGGAGGCCCGCGTCGAGATGGGCCGCACGCTGGCCCGCGAGCACCCCGTCGAGGCGGACCTCGTCATCCCCACGCCCGAGTCCGGGACCCCCGCCGCGATCGGCTACGCCGAGGAGTCCGGCATCCCCTACGGGCAGGGGCTGGTGAAGAACGCCTACGTGGGCCGCACCTTCATCCAGCCCAGCCAGACGATCCGCCAGCTCGGCATCCGCCTGAAGCTCAACCCGCTCAAGCACGTCGTGCAGGGCAAGCGGCTGGTCGTGGTGGACGACTCCATCGTGCGCGGCAACACCCAGCGCGCCCTCATCCGGATGCTGCGCGAGGCCGGTGCGGCGGAGATCCACGTGCGCATCTCCTCCCCGCCGGTGACGTGGCCGTGCTTCTACGGCATCGACTTCGCCACCCGCGCCGAGCTGATCGCCACCGGCCTCGGCGTGGACGACGTGCGCACCAGCATCGGTGCCGACTCCCTGGGGTACATCTCGCCCGAGGGCATGATCGCCGCCACGGACCAGCCCGCCGAGCGGTTGTGCAGCGCCTGCTTCAGCGGCAGCTACCCGGTGCCCGTGCCCGACCTGCAGCGCCTGGGCGAGCACGCCCTGGACAAGCCCCGCCTGCCCATCACCCCCGTGCACCCCTCGCACCCCACCCACTCGGGAGCCCGCCGGTGACCGGCACCACCTACGCAGCCGCCGGTGTCGACGTCGTGGCCGGTGACCGCGCCGTCGAGCTCATGAAGGCCTCGGTGGCCCGCACCCACGGCCCCGACGTGGTCGGCGGCTTCGGCGGCTTCGCCGGGCTGTACGACGTCAGCGCGCTGAAGGGCTTCCGCCGGCCGCTGCTGGCCACCAGCACCGACGGGGTGGGCACCAAGGTCGCCGTCGCGCAGGCGGTGGGCAAGCACGACACCATCGGCGCCGACCTGGTCGGCATGGTCGTCGACGACGTCGTCGTGTGCGGGGCGACCCCGCTGTTCATGACCGACTACATCGCCTGCGGTCGCGTGGTGCCCGAGCGGACGGCCGGCATCGTGGCGGGCATCGCCCGCGCCTGCGAGGAGGCCGGCGTGGCCCTCGTCGGCGGCGAGACCGCCGAGCACCCCGGTCTGCTGGGTCCCGACGAGTACGACGTCGCCGGCGCGGTGACCGGCGCCGTGGAGGCCGACGAGCTGCTGGGCGCCGAACGGGTGCGCGAGGGCGACGTGCTCGTGGCGATGGCCTCCTCGGGCCTGCACTCCAACGGGTACTCGCTGGTGCGCCGCGTGTTCGCCGACGCCGGCTGGTCCTACGACCGGCACGTCGACGAGTTCGGCCGCACCCTGGGCGAGGAGCTGCTGGAGCCCACTCGCATCTACGCCCGGCCGGTGCTGGCCACCCTCGCCACCGGCGGGGTGCACGCCATGAGCCACGTCACCGGCGGGGGGCTGGCCGCCAACCTGGCCCGCTGCCTGCCGGCGGGCGTCACCGCGGAGGTCGACCGCTCCACCTGGACGCCGGGTGTGGTGTTCTCACTGGTCCGTGACCTGGGCCGGGTGCCCGCCGACGACATGGAGCGCACCCTCAACCTGGGGGTGGGCATGCTGGCCGTGGTCGACCCCGCCAGCGCGGACGCCGTGGTGGCTTCCGTGGAGGCGGCGGGGATCCCCGCGTGGGTGTGCGGCCGGGTCCGGGCGCGTCGTGAGGACGACGGCGACAGCAACGGCAAGGGCGTGGCAGGGGGCGTGGCGCTGCTCCGGGGATCCCACCAGGGTTGGTGAGGGTCCTCCGGAGCAGTGCCACGCCCCACTGGTGCGGTGCTGCCGCGGTGCGCCGACCCTCCGCCGCGCGGAGCGGCGGGGACTCGGCAGCGGTGCCGTGGACGGGAGGTCAGGCGCGACGCTTGGTCGCCCAGTCCTCGTAGTCGTCCGTGGCGGAGTAGCGGGACCAGTCGTCGGTGTCGTCGACTTCGTCCTCGTCCGTCTCCGGCGCCTCCGGGACTTCTGCAGGTGCAGGTCCGGACTGGCGGAACGGGTCAGGACCGTGCAGCTCGCGTTGCAACGCGTTGTAGTCAGTCTGCGGGCTGAAGTACTTCAGCTGCCGAGCGACCTTCGTCTGCTTGGCCTTCTGACGGCCGCGCCCCATGGCGTCGACCCCCTCGCGCGTCGGCCGGGGCCGCTGTGAGGACCCCGGAGTAGCTGTCATCTCTCCGTGGTGCCAACCGTACAGGTTCGCGAGAGCTTCCGGCATCCCGGTCCGCGCGCCGCGCGGCCGGACGGGGGAGGGCGGGGTCCGAGGGGGTGCCCCGCGGTCGCGGTGCGTGGTGTTGCATGGCCCCCATGCCGCGCAGCTCGCCCACGGTGGCCGGGATCGACTCCTCGACGCAGTCCTGCAAGGTGGTCGTGCGGGAGGCCGCCACGGGGCGCCTGCTGCGCACGGGCCGCGCCTCGCACCCCGAGGGCACCGAGGTGGACCCCGAGCGCTGGTGGGAGGCGCTGCGCACCGCCGTCGCGGACGCCGGTGGCCTCGACGACGTGGGCGCCGTGGCGGTCGGCGCCCAGCAGCACGGGTCCGTCCTGCTGGACGAGGACGGCGCCGTGGTGCGCCCGGCGCTGCTGTGGAACGACGGGCGCTCCGCCCGGGCGGCGCAGGACCTGACGGCGGAGCTCGGTGGCCCCCGGGCGTGGGCGGAGCAGGTCGGCAGCGTCCTCGTGGCCTCGCTGACGATCACCAAGCTGCGCTGGGTCGCCGAGAACGAGCCGGAGGCGGCCGCCCGCACCCGCAGCGTCTGCCTGCCGCACGACTGGCTCACCCACCGCCTGGCCGGCGGGTCCGCCGCCGGGGCCCCGCTGGTGACCGACCGCGGTGACGCCAGCGGCACCGGCTACTTCTCGGCCTCCACCGGCGAGTACCGTCCCGACCTGCTCGAACGCGCCTTCGGCGCCCGTCCGCGGCTGCCGGAGGTGCTCGCCCCGCACGCGAGCGCCGGCGAGAGCGCCGGGGAGCTGAGCCGCGGGGCCCTGCTCGGCCCCGGTACGGGCGACAACATGGCCGCCTCCCTGGGGGTGGGGGCCCGGACCGGTGACGTCGTGGTGTCCATCGGCACCTCCGGCGTCGTCAGCGCCGTCAGCGACGTGGCCACCCACGACCCGACCGGTGCCGTCGCCGGTTTCGCCGACGCCACCGGCCGGCACCTGCCGCTGGTGTGCACGCTCAACGCCGCGCGCGTCCTGGACGCGGCGGCCCGGCTGCTGGGGGTGGACCACGCCGAGCTGTCCCGGCTGGCGCTGAGCGCCCCCGCCGGTGCCGGCGGCCTGGTCCTGGTGCCCTACCTGGAGGGCGAGCGCACGCCCGTGCGACCCGACGCCACCGGCGCCCTGCACGGGCTGACGCTGGAGACCTCCACGCCCGCGCACCTGGCCCGCGCGGTCGTGGAGGGCCTGCTGTGCGGGCTCGCCGACGGCCTGGACGCCCTCGTCGCCCAGGGCGTGCCCGTGCGGAGGGTGCTGCTGGTCGGGGGCGGGGCACGCTCGGAGGCCGTGCGGCGCCTGGCGCCTGCGGTGCTCGGCCGCCCCGTCGTGGTGCCGGCACCGGGGGAGTACGTCGCCGACGGCGCGGCCCGGCAGGCGGCGTGGGTGCTCTCCGGTGCCGCGCAGCCGCCGGAGTGGGCGCTGGGCGGCACGGAGACCTTCGAGGCGGACCCCCTGCCCGTCGTGCGGGAGCGCTACGCGCAGGTGCGGGAGCTCACGGCTCAGCGTCCCTGACGGCCTCGGCGGCCCCGGCGGGTTCCCCGGGGGCCCGGGGGGCGGGCAGCGCGCCGCCCGCCCGCTCGCGGGCGGCGCGCTTGTCGGCGTACATGCGCGCGTCCGCCTCCGCCAGCACGGAGACGGGTGAGCGGGTGGGGCAGTCCGCGGCCCAGCCCACCGACACCCGCACGCCGGCGCCCGCCCCGGCGGGGGCGTCCCCGCGCAGCCGGGCGGCCAGCTCCTCGACGTGGTCGGCGCCGACCTGGTCCACCAGGACGACGAACTCGTCGCCGCCGGTGCGGGCCACCGTGTCGCCCGGGCGCACGTGCGCGCTCAGCGCCCGCGCCACGTCCCGCAGGAGCGCGTCCCCCGCGGCGTGGCCGTGCTCGTCGTTGACCTGCTTGAGCCCGTCCACGTCGCAGACGAGCACGAACGTCCCCCGGCCGGGGGTGCGTGAGGATCGGGCCCGGGCCACCTCCCAGCGGTCGGCCAGCAGGGCCCGGTTGGGCAGGCCGGTCAGCTCGTCGTGGCCGGCGCGGTGGCGCAGTTCGCGTTCGCGGCGCAGGCGCGCGGTCACGTCCCACGCCACGACGAGGACCTGCCCGCCGGCCAGGGCGCGCGCCGCCACCTCCAGCCGATCGGGGCGGGGCTCCAGCCGGACCCGCAGCGGTGGGTGCTGCACGTGCGGGTGTCGGCGCGCTATCGCCAGGGCGTGGCGCGCGCGGGGCCGGTCAGCCTTCACCAGCAGGCCCAGCGCGTCCCGCCCGGTCAGCCCGCCCGCGGCGGTCCCCACGAGGGCGTGCGCCGACGCGGAGGCCCAGGTGACGACGCTGCCGGACAGGACGGCGGTGGCCGGCCCGTGCTCGACGAGGGTCCGCCAGTCGGTGCGGCCGCCCCCGGGTGGGCTCACCGGCGTCTCGCGGCTCCGTCGCCGACGGCGGCGAGGAGCCCCGCGGCGGCCGTGGAGGCCAGGACGGCGGGCCAGGGGCCCACGCGCCGGGACAGGGGGTGCGAGAGACCCACGAGGGCGAGGGTGCCGGCGGTCAGCCCCGCGGCCAGGGGGACGGAGGCGGTGGCCCAGCGGGGTGCCGACCAGCCCAGCGCGGCGAGCAGGGCCGCGCCGGCGAGCTTGCGGTCGCCGGTGCCGCGGCCGATCGCGTACCCGCCGAGCACGGCGCCGGCGACGACGGGGGAGGTGGGGGTGCGGGGCACGGCGGCAGGTTACCCAGGCCGGTTCCCGGACGCACGGGCGGTGCCGGGCACGCGAAAGGCCACCGCGTTCCGCGGTGGCCTTCATCGGGAGGACTCAGGTGGCCAGGAGCGGGGTCGAACCGCTGACCTTCCGATTTTCAGTCGGACGCTCTACCAACTGAGCTACCTGGCCGTGCCGGGCCGGATCAACCGGCACGACGAGCGACCCCGACGGGACTCGAACCCGCGACCTCCGCCGTGACAGGGCGGCGCGCTAACCAACTGCGCTACGGGGCCTCAAGGAGGCCTTGCTTGTCTTGCTCGCTTGCGGGACCAACAGTACCCGATCCGCGGCCGTGCTCGTGACACGAACCCGCGCGCCGGGCCGGCGGGTGCCGACCGCGTACCCCCAACGGGATTCGAACCCGTGCTACCGCCTTGAAAGGGCGGCGTCCTAGGCCACTAGACGATGAGGGCGCAGCTCCCCGTCGAGGGAGCCCTTCCAGCATAGGGGGTGCCGGCGTGCTGCCGCTCCCCGCTCACGCGGCCGCGGCGGCGCCCTGGTCGCCGGGCACGGACAGGCGCCGCGAGCGGACCGGGGCTCGGCCGCCCCGCGCGAGCGCCCGGGAGACCGCCACCGGGTCGGTGTGCAGCAGGTCCAGCACCGCCCGCTCCACGGCCCCGTGGGTGGCCGGGTGCCCGAACGCGGCGTCCTCGCCCAGCTGCTCCAGCGCCGGGGCGATCGTCACCCCGTCGTCGAACAGGTCCACCACGCGCGGGTCGACGTAGCTGCTGCGGCACACCGACGGCGTGTTGCCCAGGTACTCCGAGACCTCCGCCACCGCCCGGGTCACCGCCCGCTTGCGCGCCGTCGGGGTCGTGGCGGCCGGCAGCGACACCGCCAGCGCCACCGCCGCCAGGACGGTCGCGTGCCAGGTGCGGAAGTCCTTGGCGGACACGTCCGGGCCGATGGTCTCGTGCAGGTAGGCGTTGACGTCGTCGCTGGTCACGTCGTGCCAGCGGCCGCCGTCCTTCCACGCCAGCAGGTCCTCGCCCCCGCCGCGGCGGCGCTTGAGGGTGCGCACGACCTCCACCACGGCCGGGTCGGCGATGACGGCCGTGCGTTCCTTGCCGGACTTGGCGACGTAGCGGAACACCAGTTCACCGCCGTGCTGCACCACGTGCTCGCGCTTCAGCGTGGCCAACCCGTAGGAGCCGTTCTCCTCGGCGTACGCGTCGCCGCCGACGCGGAAGAACCCCAGGTCCAGCAGCCGGAACGCCGCCGCCAGCACCCGCTCGCGCGGCGCCCCGGGCAGCTGCAGGTGTCCTTGCACGACCTCGCGGGCGCGCGGCAGCTGCGCGGCGACCTCGAGCACCCGGTCGTGCTTGGCGCGGTCGCGCTCGGCGCGCCACTGCTCGTGGTAGCGGTACTGGCGCCGGCCGCGGTCGTCGGTGCCGGCGGCCTGCAGGTGCCCGTTGGGGTACGGGCAGATCCACACGTCGGTGTAGGCGGGCGGGACCGCCAGCTTCGAGATGCGCTCGATCACCGCGGGGTCGGTGATGCGCTCGCCGGTGGTGTCGAAGTACGTCCAGCCGCGACCGCGGCGCCGGCGGGTGAAGCCGGGGGAGGAGCTGGAGACGCGGCGCAGGCGGGGCACTCCACGATGGTGCGCAGCGCGCGCCCCCGCCGCACCTCGGCGGTGCGCTCAGCCCCCGGCCGTCGGAGCGGCCGAGGGCACGGGGCCGGTACCGGCGGTGACCCGCAGGAACTCCAGCGCCTCGGCGTCGGGCGAGCCGGGGACGGCCGAGTAGACGACGACGCGGACGTCGCTGCCGGGGGCCGTCAGCACGTCGCAGTCCAGCAGCAGGTCACCGACCCGTGGGTGGTGGACCGTCTTGCGGGCCGAGACGTGCGCGCCCACCGCGCCGGCGTCCCACAGCCGGGCGAAGCGGGGGCTGCCGGTGCGCAGCCGCGCCAGCAGGTCCGCGAGACCGCGGTCGCGCGGGTGCGCCGCCGCGACGGTGCGCAGGTCCGCGACGAGGGCCGCGGCCAGGGCGTCGTCGTCGTGCCCGACCGTGGACCCGCTCACGCCGGGAGCCAGGCCGAAGACGGCCAGGGCGAGGTTGCGGTCGGGGCCGGGCTCACCCAGCAGCGCCGCCCACGGCCGGTTCCAGGACAACAGGGTCCAGTCGGCGGCGAAGACGGCCACGGGCAGGTCGCCCAGCCGCGCCACCACCCGCTGCACCCCGGGGGGCACGTGGCCGTCGACCAGCCCGTCCGCCGGGGGCAGCAGGCCCGCCAGGCGGTGCAGGTGGTCGCGCTCGGCGCGGTCCAGCTGCAGCGCCCGGGCCAGGGCGCCGACGACCTGCGCCGAGGGGTTCACCGCCCGGCCCTGCTCGAGGCGCACGACGTAGTCCACGGACAGCCCGGCCAGGTCGGCCAGGTCCTCGCGGCGCAGCCCCGGCGCCCGCCGGCCGGGCCGTTCCGGCAGGCCGACGTCGCGGGGGGAGAGCCGGTCGCGCCAGCGGCGCAGAGCCGTGGCGAGGGTCTCGGGACGCTGCTCGGGCACCGGCCCATCCTCGCCCGCCGGCGCCGGGCCCGGCCTGGTACCACCGGTCCCCCCGTCGCGACGGCCCTGGCCGGGGCGGCGCGGACCGTCCAGCGTGGGGGCATGACCACGACCCTCATCACCGGGGCCAACCGCAGCCTCGGGTTCGAGACCGCCCGCCGCCTCACCGCCGCCGGCCACACCGTCCTGCTCGGCGCCCGCGACCCCGAGCGCGGCCGGGCCGCCGCCGAGCGGCTCGGTGCGCGCTTCGTCCACCTCGACGTCACCGACGACGCCTCGGTGGCCGCGGCGGCCGCCGACGTCGCCGAGCACGAGGGCGCCCTGGACGTCCTCGTCAACAACGCCGGGGTGCCCGGGCCCCTCGTGCCCGCCGAGGAGCTCACCGCCGCTGCCGCTGCCGCCGTGCTCGACGTCAACGTCATCGGCGTCGTGCAGGTCACGCACGCCTTCCTGCCGCTGCTGCGGCGCTCGGCGAACCCGGTGATCGTCAACGTCAGCAGCGGGATGGGCTCGTTCACGGCCACCCACGACACCTCCCGCGTGGAGTCGCAGCTCGTGGCCCCGCTCTACACGTCGTCCAAGGCCGCTGTGACGATGCTGACGACCCAGTACGCCAAGGCGCTGCCGGGTGTGAAGGTCAACGCCGCCGACCCGGGGTACACCGCGACCGACTTCAACGGCCACAGCGGCACCCAGAGCGTCGCGGAGGGCGCCGACGCGATCGTCGAGCTGGCGACGATCGGGCCGGACGGGCCGACGGGGGTGTTCCGCGACCGCTACGGCGTCGTGCCCTGGTGACCGCCCGGCCCCGGGGGCGGCAGCAGCGCCGCCCCCAGGGCCGCGAGCAGCTCGACGACCTCGGCGCGGTCCAGCCGGACGGTGGACACGCACGAGGTGCCCTGCCAGGTGGAGAGCACCACCCGGTCGGCGTCGGGGTGGGCGCTGACGCGCAGGGCGCGCCCGGACCGGTCGGCGTCGCGCAGCACGCCGGTGGGGATGCCGTGCCTCGCGCGGACCGCTGCGTCCTCCATGCCCCGATGGTGCGCCCGCCGCCCGCGGCTGTCGAGGGACGCTGGGCCGGCCGGGTGCCCCGGCGCGTCAGGGGACGCGCGCGATCCAGTCGCGGGTGGCGAACTTCGCCGCCACGAGCTCCTCGGCGGCGGCCAGTTCCGCGTCGGTCAGGGCCGAGTCCGCCAGCCCGTACTGCCTGCGGAACGTGGCGACCATCCGGTCGATGACCTGCTCGCGCGGCAGGCCCGTCTGCCGGCGCAGCGGGTCCACCCGCTTGGCGGCGCTGGCCAGGCCCTTGCCCTGCAGCTTCTCCCGGCCGATCCGCAGCACCTGCAGCATCTTGGCGGCGTCGATGTCGTACGACATCGTCACGTGGTGCAGGACGGTCCCGTCGGCGAGGCGCTTCTGCGCGGCACCGGCGATCTTGCCCTGCTCCGTGGCGATGTCGTTGATCGGCTGGTACCACGCCTTCACGCCCAGGTCGCCGAGCGCCACCAGCACCCAGTCGTCGAGGAACGCGTACGACTCGGTGAACGACAGGCCCTCCACCAGGGAGGCGGGTGCGTACAGCGAGTACGTGATGGTGTTGCCCGGCTCGACGAACATCGCCCCGCCGCCGGAGATCCGCCGCACGACGTCGACGCCGAGGCGCTGGGCGGCCTCTCCGTCGACCTCGTTGGCCAGCGACTGGAAGCTGCCGATGACGACGGCGGAGCTCGCCCACTCCCACACCCGCAGCGTCGGCGGGCGCCGGCCCGCGGCGACCTCGCGGGCCAGCACCTCGTCCAGCGCCATGTGCGCCTGCGGGTCCTGCGGCCCGGTGTGCACGAGCTGCCAGTCGTGGTCCAGCCACCCGCTGGCCCCGCCGACCGCGCGGCGCACCGCGGTGGCGACCGACTCGGGGGAGAAGCCCAGCAGCACGGCTCCCGGCGGCAGCGCCGAGCGGACCCGGCCGGCGATCGTCGCGGCGTCCGCGTCGGCCGGCAGGCCCGTCAGCGCCGCGTCCACGGCCTCCAGGGCGTCGTCCGGCTCCAGGAAGAAGTCGCCGGAGACGCGGACGGAGGCCAGTGCGCCGTCTACCACGTCGAGGTCGGCGACCACGAGCTTGCCGCCGGGGACCTTGTACTCACCGTGCACGGGGCGACCCTACGAGAACGCCTCCGCGCCCGCCGCGGCGACCGGGGGCCCGCCGGCCGGGGAACCGGGTACCAGGGAGGACGCCAGCCAGTGCCGCGGGATGCCGAACCCGGCGAGCAGCTCCTCGGTGCGCGGGCGCAACCGGCGGCACAGCTCGTTCACCGCGTGGGTGACGGCCTTGGCCCGCAGCGTCGTCATCCGCCGGTGCTCCAGGTACCAGCCCTTCTCCGCCTCCAGCAGCGCCAGCGCGTGCAGGTCGAACACCTCGCCCAGCAGGGCCGCGACCGCGGGGTCCTCGGTGCGGGCGATGGCCGCGGCGAACGCCTCGGCCACCACGCGGTCCACGTGCGCGCGCCCGGCCAGCAGCAGGTGGTCCTGCAACCCGTCGACCGCCTCGAACGCGTCCCGGTCGTCGCGCGAACGGGCCTTGCGCATCCGCTTGGCCAGCGACTCCACGACGTGGCGCTCGCGGTCGGCGATCATCCGCAGCTGCCACGCGCGGTCGTGCAGCTCGTCGGGCGTGCGCCCGGCCTCCACGACGTCGGCGACTAGGGACCGGGCGGGGCTGCGCCCGGCGAGGGTGGTGACGAAGTCGCGGGTGGCGAACCTCGCCATGCCGAGGGTGTCGAGGTCGGAGAACTGCTGGGCGTACGCGGTCAGCTGGCTCTTGGCGACCAGCTGCAGCAGGACGGTGTTGTCGCCCTCGAACGTGGTGAACACGTCGGTGTCGGCCTTCAGCTGCGGCAGCCGGCTCTCGGAGAGGTAGCCGTTGCCGCCGCACGCCTCCCGGCAGGTCTGGATGGTGCGGGTGGCGTGCCAGGTGGAGGCGACCTTCATCCCCGCCGCGTGCGCCTCGAACGCGCGCTGGCGGGCGGGTTCGGGGTCGCCGCCGGCGAGCTGGACCTTCAGCAGGTCGTCCATCTCGCCCATCAGCTCGTCCTGCGCGAAGCTCAGGGCGTACGTGGTGGCCAGCGGGACCAGCAGGCGGCGCTGGTGCGCCAGGTAGTCCAGCAGGACGACCTCCTCGCCGCCCTCGCCGCCCTCGCCGCCCTGCCCGCCGGGGCGGGCGAACTGCCTGCGGCGCAGCGCGTACCGCAACGCGATCTCCAGGGCGACCTTCGTCTGGCTGATCGCGCCGCCGGAGATGCTGACGCGGCCCTTCACCAGTGCGCCGAGCATCGTGAAAAACCGGGCGTTCTTGCTGGCGATGGGGCTGGAGTAGGTGCCGTCGTCGGCGACCTGCGCGTAGCGGTCCAGCAGGGCGGTGCGCGGCACGCGCACGGAGTCGAACCACAGGCGGCCGTTGTCCACCCCGTTCAGGCCGGCCTTGCGGCCGTCGTCGCCGCGCCGGACGCCCGGCAGGTCGTGCCCGTCCGGGCCGCGCAGCGGGACGACGAACGCGTGCACGCCCTGCCGCTCCCCGCCGGTGACCAGCTGCGCGAACACGACCG
Source organism: Kineococcus esterisolvens (assembly GCF_050871405.1). NCBI lineage: Bacteria > Bacillati > Actinomycetota > Actinomycetes > Kineosporiales > Kineosporiaceae > Kineococcus > Kineococcus esterisolvens. The sequence continues at coordinate 32,813 of NZ_JBJLRI010000021.1, read as the reverse complement.
CGACCTCGGCGTCGCGCGCGGCGCCGCCGATGTAGTCCTTGCGGCACGACTCGTCCGGGGTGTGGACGACGAACTCGCGCGTCGCGGGGTCGTAGGTGGCGGTGGTGCCCAGCGACGCCACGTCGGAACCGTGACCGGTCTCGGTCATGGCGAAGCAGCCGACGAGGTCCAGGCGCAGCAGCGCCGGCAGCAGCTCGGCGTGGTGGCGCTCGGTGCCCAGCGCCTGCACGGCGCCGCCGAACAGCCCCCACTGCACGCCCGACTTGATCATCAGGGAGGCGTCGCCGAAGCCGAGCACCTCGAACTGGCTGACCTGGCCGCCGGGGGAGTCCCCGCCGCCGTACCTGGAGGAGAAACCCAGCTCGTGGCCGCCGAGGTCGGCGAGCACGCGCAGCCGCGCGAGGGTGAGGTCGCGCTGCTCGGCGGTGCTCAGGTGGTCGATCGGCCCGAACAGGTCGGCGGGGAGCTCGCGGCGCGCCTGCTCGCGCAGGTCGGCGTATCGGCCGTCGAGGACGGTGCGCAGGACGTCGGTGTCGACCGGGCCGGGCGCTGCGGCGCGCTCCCGGTCGGTTCCCCGAGCGGGGGTCCCGGCGGCCGGTGCGGCGACGGCGGTGTCGATCTCGGTGGCGGTCACGGGACCTCCTCGGGTGCGGGTCGGGCGGGGTCGGCGGGCCGGGCGAGGACGGCGCTCAGGCCGCCCCAGGCGAGGTCGGTGAGGGCGGCGGCCATGTCGGTGGCGGCGATGCGGTCCGGGGTGCAGATCCACCGGTCGGCCGCGGAGCGGATGAGCGCGACGAGGCCGTGCGCGAGGGCGTCGGCGGAGGTGTCCGCCGCGCCGGCGGCGCGCAGGTGCGCCGTGAGGGTGCGGGCCGTCTCGTCGGCCAGTGCTCGGGTGAGGCGCTGCACGGGGTCGCGCTCGGGGTCGCGGGCGGTGGCGCCGAAGGGGTGGGAGACGACGAACCGGTACACCTCCGGGTCGGCCTCGACGAGGCCCAGGTAGGTGCTCACGATCCCGGCCAGCGCCTCGCGGGGGCTGCTCGCGCGCTCCACGGCGCTGCGCAGTTCGCGCACGATCAGCCGGTTCACGCGGCGCGCGACCGCCAGGTACAGGTCCTCCTTGTCGGTGAAGTGCCGGTACAGGACGGTCTTGCTGGTGCCGGCGGCCGCGGCCAGCTCGTCCATGCCGAGGCCGGCGCCGTGCGTGGTGATGGCGCGCAGCGCGGCGGTGACGAGCTCCTCGCGCCGGGCGCGGCGGTGCTCGGCCCAGCGGGTGCGGCGGCCGTCCGGGCGCACCGGCGCCGCGGCGGGTGCGCCGGGTGCGCCGGGGGTCGGGACGTCGGCGGTGACGGGGTCCACGTCTCGACGGTACCCCGCACGACGGGTATCCGGTACCCGCAGTACCTGTTAAGTTTCCGGGGTCCGAGCTCGACGAGGAGGTCCCGTGACCGCAGCACCGCCCCTCTCCCGCACCGCTCGCGCCGTCCGGCCCGTGGCCGTGGTCGCCGGCAACCGCACGCCCTTCGCCAAGGCCGGCGGCCGCTACGCGCAGGCCTCCGCGAAGGACCTGCTGGTCGCCGCGATCGACGGCCTCGTGGCCCGCACCGGCCTGGCCGGCGAGCGCCTCGGCGAGGTCGTCGCCGGCGCCGTCCTCAAGCACAGCCGCGACCTGAACCTCACCCGCGAGGCGGTCCTGTCCACCGCGCTCGACCCGGCCACGCCGGCGTTCGACGTCTCCCAGGCCTGCGCGACGGGCCTGGAGACCGCCGTGCTGCTCGCCGGGAAGATCGCCCTCGGGCAGGTGGAGGCGGGCATCGCCGGGGGCGCCGACAGCGCGAGCGACGCGCCGATCGCCGTCGACGAGGGCCTGCGCCGGGTCCTGCTGGCCCTGAACCGCGCCCGCACCCCCGCAGCCCGCCTCAGGGCGCTCGCGGGCCTGCGCCCCGGGCAGGTCGTCCCGGAGTTCCCCCGCAACGCCGAGGCCCGCACCGGCCTGTCGATGGGCGAGCACGCCGCCCGCACCGCCGCGCACTGGGGCGTGAGCAGGCAGGCGCAGGACGAGCTGGCCCTGGCCAGCCACCGCAACCTCGCCGCCGCCTACGAGCGCGGGTTCTTCGACGACCTGGTGACCCCGTACCTGGGGGTGCACCGCGACGGGCTGCTGCGGCCGGACACCTCCCTGGACAAGCTCTCCGCGCTGGAACCGGTGTTCGGCCGCGACCTGGACCAACCCGCGACGATGACGGCGGGCAACTCCACCCCGCTCACCGACGGCGCGGCCGCCGTGCTGCTCGCCACCGACGAGTGGGCCGCCGAGCACCGCCTCGACGTGCTGGCCCACCTGGTCGACGCCCAGACCGCCGCGGTGGACCACGTCCACCGCGGCGAGGGGCTGCTCACCGCGCCCGTCCACGCCGTCCCGGTCCTGTTGCGGCGCAACGGCTGGACACTGGACGACCTGGACGTCGTGGAGATCCACGAGGCGTTCGCCTCCACCGTGCTGGCGACCCTGGCCGCGTGGGAGGACGAGGAGTTCTGCCGCGAGCGCCTCGGGCTGGACGGGGCGCTCGGGCGCGTGGACCGCGCCAAGCTCAACGTCGCCGGGTCCTCGCTGGCCACCGGCCACCCGTTCGCCGCCACCGGTGCCCGCATCCTGGCCACCACGGCGAAGCTCCTCGCCGAACGCGGCGGCGGGCGCGCACTCATCTCGATCTGCGCGGCCGGCGGGCAGGGCATCGCGGCCCTGGTGGAGGCGTGATGGCCCGGACCGGGTTCCCCGACGACCTGTACGGCGACCTCGTCGCCTCCGGCCCGGGCGGTGCGGCCGCGAAGCGGCTGGGCCTGCCCGTGCCGCCGCGGCTGCGCCGGTACGCACCCGGCCAGGAGTTCCTCACCGGCCCGGCCGTGGTGCTGCGCGTGGGCACCGCCCCGACGGCAGCCGACGTCGCCGCGTGGCTGGCGGCCGCCGGTGCCCACGTCGTGGCCGACCCGGACGCCGCGGGCGGGGACCGGCTCGGCGCCGTCGTCGTCGACGCCACCGCCGCCCGCCGCCTCGCCGACCTCGCGCAGCTGCGGGAGCTGCTGGCACCGGCGTTCCGCCGCACCGCCCGCAGCGGCCGCGTCCTCGTGCTGGGCGCCGTGCCCGCCGAGGTGGGCGGGGACGCCGGCGCCGGTTTCGCCGGGGCGTTCGGCGACGTGGAGGGCCGCGCGGTGCAGCAGGCCCTGGAGGGGCTGGTGCGCAGCCTCGGCAAGGAGGCCCGCGGCGGCACCACCGTGAACCTCCTGCGCGTCGCCGCCGGTGCGGGGGAGGCGCTGCGCTCCCCGGTGGAGTTCCTCTGCTCGTCCCGCGCGGCCTTCGTCTCCGGCCAGTCGCTCCTCGTCGGTCCCGCTCCCGCTCCCGCACCCGTGCGCGAACGCCGGGTCGTCGTGGTCACCGGCGCCGCCCGGGGCATCGGCGCGGCGATCGCCGAGGTCCTGGCCCGCGACGGCGTGCACGTCGTGTGCGTCGACGTGCCCGCCGCCGGTGAGCAGCTGGCCCACGTCGCCAACCGGGTGCGGGGCTCCGCGCTGACGCTCGACGTCACCGCCGGCACCGCGCCCCGCGCGCTCGCCGAGCACCTGCGGCGCCGGTTCGGCGGCGCCGACGCCGTCGTCCACAACGCCGGGGTCACCCGTGACCGCTCCTTCGTGAACCTCGACGAGGCCGCGTGGGACACCGTGCTCGGGGTGAACCTCGCCGCGCCGCTGCGGTTGACCGAGCAGCTGCTGAGCACCGACGGCGCCCTCGCGCCGGGCGCGCGTATCGTGTGCCTGTCGTCCATCAACGGCCTGGCCGGTGCGAAGGGGCAGACCAACTACGCGGCCAGCAAGGCCGGGCTCGTCGGGTTCGTGCAGGCGCTGGCCGGGCCCCTCGCCGAGCGCGGCATGGCCGTCAACGCCGTCGCGCCGGGTTTCATCGAGACTCCCATGACCGCGGCCATGCCGCCCGTCCCGCGGGAGGTGGGCCGGCGCGCCAGCAGCCTGCAGCAGGGCGGTCTGCCCGTCGACGTCGCCGAGGCCGTGGCCTGGCTCGCCTCGCCCGGCGCCGGCGGGGTCGTCGGGCAGGTCCTGCGCGTGTGCGGCCAGCACGTGACGGGGGCGTGAGCGCCGTGGCGAGTTCCCCGGAACCCCTGGCCGTGAACTACCTGCGCTCGCTCGTGGCGCCCCGCCCGCGCCGTGCGGTGGACCTGCCCCGCCGCCGGTACGAGCAGCGCGGTCTGCGCGTGGACGCCGACCGGCTGGCGGCCTGGTCGCGGGTGTGCGGGTACCCGCTGCGCTCGCGGCTGCCGCTGCCGTACCCGCACCTGCTGGGTTTCACCGCTCAGGTGCAGCTGCTGGTGTCCGAGCCGTTCCCCTTCCGGCTGCTGGGCCTGGTGCACGTCGCGCAGGAGTTCGCGCAGCACCGGCCGCTGGGCGTGGACGAGGAGCTGGACGTCTCGGTGCGGGCGGTGGCGATGCGCCCGCACCGCCGCGGCGCCGTCGTGGAGCTGGTCACCGAGGTGCGCGGTGCCACCGAGGGGCCCCACGAGTCACCGGCCTGGTCCGGCACGAGCCGCTACCTCGCCCCCGGGACCCGGCTGCCGGGGACGGTCCCCCCGCCGCCGGAGGAGCCGCCCGCCCCCGGGCCGCGGGCGAGCGCGACCCGCTGGCGGGTGGGTGCCGGCACCGGCCGCCGCTACGCGGAGGTCAGCGGGGACGTGAACCCCCTGCACCTGGCCGCCCCGGCGGCGAAGCTGCTGGGGTTCCCGCGGGCGCTGGCGCACGGGCTGTGGACGGCCTCGCGCAGCCTGGCCGTCCTCGACGGCCGGCTCCCGGACGCGGTGCTCGCCGACGTGCGCTTCAAGGCGCCGCTGCTGCTGCCGGCCACGGTGGAGCACCTGCACGAGCACGTGCCCGGGCCGGCCGGCGGCACCTGGCGCACCGCCGTGCGCAGCCGCGACGGGCAGCGCACCCACCTGCTCGCCGCCGTCACCCCCCTCTGACCCTCCCCCTCCCCGCGGTGGTCGAGGAACCGACGCGTCGAGACCACCACTTCCCCGAACACCGCGGGGAGGGGGCGGGTGTGGTGGGGTGGGGGTGTGAGCGCCTCCACGCGACGTGCCGTCCCGCCGAGCTCCACCGTGCTGCTGCTGGGCGGGCGCAGCGAGATCGGGCTCGAGGTCGCCGAGCGGCTCGTGCGGGCCGGGGCGCGCACCGTCGTGCTGGCCGCCCGCGGTGCGGACCGCCTGGCGGGGGAGGCCGCGCGGCTGCGCGCCGCCGGTGCCGCGGACGTCGAGACCGTCGAGTTCGACGCCGACGACCTGCCCTCCCACGGGCCGCTGCTCGCGGACGTCGTCGCCCGCCACGGCGCGCTGGACGCCGTCGTGGCGTTCGGCGTCCTCGGCGACCAGGCGCGCGCCGAGACCGACGTCGCCCACGCGCTGGCGGTGCTGCACACCGACTTCACCGCCCAGGTGAGCATCCTGTCCCACCTCGCGCTGCTGCTGCGCCCGCTGCGCGCCGGGCGGATCGTCGCGTTCTCCTCCATCGCCGGGGTCCGGGCGCGCCGCCCGAACTACGTGTACGGCTCCGCCAAGGCCGGGCTCGACGCCTTCGCCTCGGGGCTGGCCGACGCCCTCGCCGGCAGCGGCGTCTCCCTGCTGCTGGTGCGACCGGGTTTCGTCATCGGCCGCATGAGCGCCGGGATGCGGCCCGCACCGCTGTCCAGCACCCCGCCGCAGGTGGCCGAGGCGACCGCGGCCGCGCTGGCCGCCGGGCGCGTGGAGGTGTGGGTTCCCGGCGCGCTGCGGGCCCTGGCCGCCGCGATGCGCGCCACCCCGCGCGCCGTGTGGCGCCGCGCGCCGCGCTGAGGGGCCCGGCGCCGCGACGACCTGAGGGTCCGGTCAGCGGGCACTAGCGTGGACGGCATGTCTGAAGCAGCCCCGCAGCCGGCGGCCGGGGGAACGACCCTGACGGCCACCGAACGCCTCGACGACCTGCCGTTCACACGCCGCCACCGGCAGCTGCTGGTGGGTTCCGGTATCGGCTGGGCGCTGGACGCGTTCGACGTCGGGCTGGTGGCGTACGTGCTGCTGGCGTTGCGCGTCCAGTGGGACCTGACCGCCGGGGAGAGCTCGTGGGTCGCCTCGATCGGGTTCGTCGGCATGGCGATCGGCGCCAGCCTCGGCGGCCTGCTCGCCGACCGCATCGGGCGCCGGCAGGTCTTCGCGCTGACCCTGCTGGTGTACGGGATCGCCAGCGGCGCCTCCGCCCTGTCCTGGTCGCTGGGAGCGCTGCTGGTGTTCCGGTTCCTCGTGGGCCTGGGCCTGGGGGCGGAGCTGCCGGTCGCCTCGACCCTGGTCAGCGAGTTCGCGCCGCGACGGATCCGCGGGCGCGTCGTCGTGATGCTGGAGGCGTTCTGGGCCGTCGGCTGGACCGCGGCCGCCCTGGTGGGCTTCCTGCTGGTGCCGGCCTCCGACGACGGCTGGCGCTGGGCGCTGGTGCTGGGGGCCGTGCCCGCGCTCTACGCCATCGTGGTGCGCCGCGGACTGCCGGAATCGGTGCGGTTCCTGATGTCGCACGGCCGGCAGGCCGAGGCCGAGCGGGTGGTCCGGCAGTTCGAGGAGTCCGCGGGCGTGCGGTACTCACCGGGCCCGCTCGCGCAGGAGGACACCGGTGCCGGCGCGGCGGACGCGCCGGGGGTGTGGAGCCGCGGCCTGCGCCGGCGCACCACCGGACTGTGGCTGGTGTGGTTCTTCGTGAACTTCAGCTACTACGGGGCGTTCACGTGGATCCCCAGCCTGCTGTTCGAGGACGGGTTCACCGTGGTGCGCTCGCTGGAGTTCACGCTCATCATCACCCTCGGGCAGCTGCCGGGCTACGCGGTGTCCGCCTGGCTGGTGGAGTCGTGGGGCCGCCGGCGCACGCTGTCGGTGTTCCTCGTGGGCTCGGCCGTCGCGGCGCTGCTGTACTCCGCCGCCGACAGCGACCCGGCGATCCTCACCGCGGGGATCCTGCTCTCGTTCTTCAACCTGGGCGCCTGGGGCGCCCTCTACGCGCTCACCCCGGAGGTGTACCCGACGCTCGTGCGCGGGCGCGGCGCGGGCTCGGCGGCCGGTTTCGGGCGCATCGCCTCGATCCTGGCGCCGCTCAGCGTGCCGCTGCTGCTGGGGTCGGGCGGGACCGCGCTGGTGTTCGTGGTGTTCGGTGCCGCGTTCGCCGTGGCGGCGGCGGCGAGCTGGCTGCTGCCGGAGACCCGCGGCCGGGCGCTGGAGGACTGAACCGCGCGGGCGCGGGCGGGGTCACCAGCCCCGCGCGCGCCACTCGCCCAGGTGCGGGCGCTCGGCACCGATCGTCGTGGGCGCCCCGTGCCCGGGGTGCACCACGGTCGCGTCGTCGAGGACGGCGAACAGCCGGTCGGTGACGTCGCCGATCAGCGAGGTGAAGGCGGCCGCGTCGCCGCGGGTGCTGCCGACACCGCCGGGGAACAGCGAGTCGCCGGTGAAGACGTGGTCGGGGCCCTCGCCCCCACCGCGCAGGATCAGGGCCACCGAGCCGGGGGTGTGCCCGCGCAGGTGCACCACCTCCAGCCGCACGTCCCCGGCCCGCACCACGTCGCCGTGGCGCAGCCGGCGGCCGGTGGGCACGGGCAGGTGGTCGGCGTCGTCCTCGCCGGCGGCGGTCTCGGCCCCGGTGGCGGCCACCACCTCGGCGAGGGCACCGACGTGGTCGTGGTGGCGGTGGGTGGTGACGACCAGCCCGAGCCGGCCGTCGGGGGAACCGGCGCGCACCAGGTCCAGCAGCGCCTCCGGCTCGGCCGCGGCGTCCACGAGCACCTGCTCACGGGTGCGCCGGCAGGTCACCAGGTACGCCACGTTGTCCATCGACCCGACGTGCACCGCACGCACCTCGGTGCTCGCCGTGGTCCGCAGGTCCTGCGCTCCCGTCGTCACGGGACGAACCTAGCCCGGCTCGGCGCGGCGTCCGCGGGACGCCGCGCCGATCGCGCCGCGCGGGTGCACAGTGGGGCGACGAACACCCCCCCTTCGAGGCGCAGGAGGTCGTCCTGGACCCCACGTACCTGCCCATCGCCGAGCACGGCGTCATCGGGGACCTGCGCACGGTCGCCCTCGTCGGCACCAACGGCACCATCGACTGGTACTGCCCGGGCCGCTTCGACGCGCCGTCGCTGTTCGGGTCGATCCTGGACGCCCGCCGCGGCGGGTCGTTCTCGGTGCGGTGCCGCAACGCCGGGCAGACCAAGCAGCTGTACCTGCCGGACACCAACGTGCTGCTCACCCGCTCGCTGGCGCCGGAGGCCGTCGGCGAGGTCGTGGACTTCATGGTCCCGGAGACGAGCGACGTGCGGCCGCAGGGCGGGTGCCTGGTGCGGCAGGCCACGGTGGTGTGCGGCAGCGCCGTCTTCGACGTGGAGTGCCGCCCCGCCTTCGACTACGGCCGTGCCGAGCACACCACGACGGTCGTCGACGGCATCGGTGCGGTGTTCGAGTCGCACCTGGGCCGGGCGGTGCTGCGCAGCACGGTGCCGCTGCGGGCGACGGGGGACGGCGGGGTGGTGGCCAGCGCGAAGCTCGAGCGCGGCGACCGGCTGGAGCTGGTGCTGGAGTGGCAGGGCGAGGTGCGGCCCCTGCGCCCGGGCGAGACGGACGCGCAGTTCACCGCGACGGCCGAGTACTGGCAGCGCTGGCTGGCGCGCTCGACGTACCGGGGCCGCTGGCGCGAGATGGTGCACCGCTCGGCGCTGGCGCTGAAGCTGCTCGTCTACCACCCCACGGGGGCGCTGGTCGCCGCGCCGACGACGTCGCTGCCGGAGGAGCTGGGTGGCAGCCGCAACTGGGACTACCGCTACGCGTGGCTGCGCGACGCCGCGTTCACCGTGCACGCCCTCATGCAGCTGGGTTTCCTGGAGGAGGCCGGGGCGTTCATGGAGTGGATCCAGCACCGCTGCGAGGACGCCGACGACGAGCGCGACGTGATGATCATGTACGCGGTGGACGGCAGCCCGGAGATCCCCGAGACGCACCTGGACCACCTGGAGGGCTACTGCGGTTCCGGGCCGGTGCGCATCGGCAACGACGCGGTCGGCCAGCGGCAGCTCGACGTCTACGGCGAGCTGATGGACTCCGTCTACCTCTACAACCGCGAGGTCCCGATCTCGTATGACCTGTGGACGGGGCTGTCGCGGCGGCTGGACTGGCTCAGCCGCCACTGGCAGGAACCCGACGAGGGCATCTGGGAGATCCGCGGGCCCCGGCAGCGGTTCACGTACTCGGGCCTGCAGACGTGGGTGGCCTTCGACCGGGCGTTGCGGCTGGCGCGGGACCGCGGTCTGCCCGCGCCGGAGCAGAAGTGGCGCAAGCTCGCCGCGAAGGCGTACCGCTTCGTGCAGGAGGAGTGCTGGGACCCGCGCGCCGGCGCGTTCACCATGGCGCCGGGATCGGAGCTGCTCGACGCGTCGGTGCTGTGCATGCCGATGGTGAAGTTCGCCGGCCCCACCGACCCGCGGTTCCTCAGCACGCTGGACGTGGTGGGGGAGCGGCTCGTCTCCGACAGCCTGGTGCACCGGTACGCCCGCACGGGCCACGACGGCCTCCCGGGCGAGGAGGGGACGTTCAACCTGTGCTCGTTCTGGTACGTGGACGCGCTCACCGCGGCGGGTCGCCTGGCCGAGGCGCGGCTGGTGTTCGACAAGATGATGACCTACGCCAACCACCTGGGGCTGTACGCCGAGGAGATCGGTCCTTCGGGGGAGGCGCTGGGCAACTTCCCGCAGGCGTTCACGCACCTGGCCCTCATCAGCGCCGCCGCCAACCTAGACCGGGCCCTGGACCGGGGGTGAGCGGGGCCCGGCCAACCCCGATCAGTCCTCGGCCGTCAGGACCTCCTCGATCCAGCGCAGTCCCGCGATCGCGGTGGGGAAGCCGCAGGTGGTGATCGCGGACAGGGCCACCGCCCGCAGTTCGTCGGCCGAGGAGCCCTCCGCGAGCGCCTTGCGGACGTTGGAGCGCACGGCGCCGTCGGACTGGGCGCCCAGGGCGAGGGCGAACTTCAGCAGCCGGTCGGTGCGGGCGTCGAAGCCGTTGTGTTCCCGCACGGCCTCGGCCAGCGCGCCCTGCGCGGCGGCGACGTCCGGGTACCGCTCGGTGAACTCGCGGTAGATCGAGGGCAGGTAGTCGCTCACGGCGGGCTCCGGTGTGCTCGGGCGGGTGCGGTGGGATTGCTCGTCAGCCTACCGAGGGGGCGGGGCGCGGTCGTGGACGACGTCCGGGGCGGGCCGGGGGGCCGGCGCCGTACCGGCCCGGCCCGGCGGTGAACCCCGTACGGGCGCCACAGGTACGCCGTCGACGCGGACCGCACGTGCACCGGCCGGTGAACGGCCGCAGCGCCGGGAACGGGAAACGTCCAGGGCGTGCGCCTGGTGCACCAGCGGGGCGCCGGCCGTGAGGGAGGTGCCCGGGGACAGCGGAACCACCCGGTGGAACCACCCCGTGGAACCACCCCGTGGGACCACAGCGCGGAACCACAGCGCGGAACCACAGCGCGGAACCACACCGCGACCGTCTCGCGGCAGTCGTGGCCGGGACCGATGGGGTTCTCGCCGATCGTGGCGCCCACGCCGAGCACGACCATCGCGGCCGCGGCCCACCGATCGGCGTCGGTCAGCGGCGGCAGCGCCCGGCGGACCACGCCCGACAGGTGCCGGTACGGGGTTCCGCAGGCCGCGAGCGCCTCCCGCAGCAGCTCCACGCCGCGCTGCCGGTGTCGTCGTGCAGGTGGTGGGAGCGTGTTGAGCAAGCCCCGTCTCAACTCCACGCCCGCCGCCATCTCCGCCTGATCGATCACCGCGACGCCGTCGCGGTCCTGCACCGACGCGGAGGTGACCACCACCGCGATCAGCGGACCGGTGGTGTCCAGCACGACGTGATGCTTGCGACCGTTGACCTCCTTGCCCGCGTCGAACCCCTCTCGGCCTCAGCGACAGCGGCCGCTGTCGCGTCCACGCCGTGAGCGCGTGGACACCAGCGGGGGTTGGCGAGTCCGGGCAGCAGGCCGCGCCCACCAGCCTCGGCGGTCAGCACGCTCCACGCCACCGTCGATCAACACGCTGCGAGCCGCCCGCCCCGCTCAGGCGGCGGGCCGCCGGGGGCCGGGCTCGGCGTCGCCCGCCCCGGTGGCGGTGCCGCCGTCGCCGGCCCGCACCGTCGCGGCGGACGGGCCGGGGCGCAGGTCCACCACCACCGGGGCGGTGGGGGTGGCGCCGGTGCGCCGCTGCGCGCGCCGGTGCGCCAGCGCGACGGTGAACGCGACGGCGAGCACGGCGTAGAAGACGGCGCGCGCGGTCTCGCCGTCGGCGGCGAAGCCCATCACCAGGGCGGCGGAGCCGACGGCGCCCAGCAGGTGCACGAGGTCCATGAACGACGTCCAGACGGCCACCCGTCGATGGTGACGCCCCGCGCGCCGGTTCGCCCGCCGGTGCGTGGTGGAGAACCGCCCCGGCGGAGCGTGAATCACGGAGAGTCAATGGTGGTTACCCATCGTTGAGTGTTGGGCCGTTGCGCCTCGCGCGCCGGACCTCGTGTGCCAGGGTCGGGCCACCGCCGTCGCCGTCCCCACGCCCGGGAGCTTCCGTGCACCGAAACGCCGCCGCCGTCGCCGCCGCCCTGCGCGCCGCCGGGTGCGCCGGTGAGGTGCGCGAGCTGCCCGTGCCCGCCCGGACGGCCGCGGAGGCCGCCGAGGCGCTGAGCTGCCCGGTCGGCGCGATCGCGAGCAGCCTGGTGTTCCTCGCCGACGGGGAGCCGGTGCTCGTGCTCACCAGCGGCGCCCACCGCGTGGACACCGCCCACACCGCCGCGCAGCTGGGTGTCGCCGACCTCACCCGGCCGGGGGCGGCCGAGGTCCGCGCGGCCACCGGCCAGCCCATCGGGGGCGTCGCGCCCGTCGGTCACCCCGCGCCGCTGCGGACCGTCGTGGACGTCGCGCTGGCCGGGTTCGACGTGGTGTGGGCTGCGGCCGGGACCCCCCACGCGGTGTTCCCGACGACGTTCACCGAGCTGCTGCGGATCTGCGACGCCGAACCCGTCGCGGTCGTCCCCTGAACCCTCGCCGGGACCGCGCTCAGCGCAGCCGGAGCCCCATCGTGAGGCCCTCCGCGCCCGGCGCCGGCTCCACGAGCTCGCGGAAGCCCAGCCGCCGGTAGAACGAGACCGCACCGGGGTTGCGCAGCGAGACGCCCAGGTGGACGCCGGGCACCCCGCGGGCGCCGAGCTGCACCAGCAGGTGCTCCACCAGTCGGCGGCCCAGGCCGCGACCCTGCACGTGCGGCAGCAGGTCGATGTGCAGGTGCGCCGGGTGGGCGGTGCGCCCGTGCAGGTACGGCCGCGGACCGGCCGGGCGGTCCAGCGAGCGCAGCAGCGCGGTGTCCAGCTCGGTGGGCCGCGCGCCGGTGGCGAGGAGCTCGCGGTGGCGGCGCCGCACCCCGGCCCACCACTGCACCCGCGCCCACTGCTCGAACCCGAGGGTGTCGGCGCAGCCGATGACGTACCCGGCCACGCCGACGCCGTCGTCGACGACCGTGACCAGGGCGGGGTCGTGCGCGGCGTAGGGCCCGGCGTACACGTCGCCCAGCAGGCGCGGGTCGGCGTAGCGGCCGGTGGCGTCCTCGCCGTGGAACCCGGTGCGCAGGCACACCTCGTACAGCCCGTCCAGGTCCGCCGGGGACCCCGGGTCGAACGCGCGCAGGCGGGGCTCGGCGCGGGGTGGTCCCCCGGCGGAGGCCCCCGACCCCGGTTCCTGCGGCACGGCACCCATCCTGCCCCACCGCGCCGCGGCACCACGGTGCGGTGGGCGAGCCCCCGCCCGGATCAGGAACCCTCCTCCAGCTCCTCGGTCCAGCGGCCGGTGGCGGGGTCGACGAAGCAGTCGACGCCCTCGTGCTCCACCTCCACCTCCACGGCGAGCCCGCGGACCTGCTGGGAGGCGGCGGCCAGCTGCTCGGCGGTGGGGGCCGGCAGCTCGGTGCAGGGGCTGGTCCCGCTGCAGGCGGTGAGCGCGAGGGCCGCGAAGGTGGCGACGGCCAGGGGGGCGGGCAGCTGCTTCACGGCGCCGGATCCTGCCAGCCCGCGGTGCCGCGGGGGGCGGGTTTTCCGGTTCCTCGGACCTGCGGGCGGGGAGGCGGCCCGTCACCGCGCGTGGATCGCGGCACGTCCTCGTGGGTGTGCACGTGGACTTCGGCACGCACCGACGACGGCACGCGGACCGAGGTCTCGATCGATCGGCGCTGAGCCGCGCTCGTGCCGGTGCCGGTGCCGCGCGGTGCGCGTGCGACCGGCCGTGCTCCGGGACGCACGAGCACGGCGGTGGCGGGCCCGGGGCCGCTGGGTGGCCCGCCCGGCGCGGTGGTGGTCGGGAGCGACGATCGGGGGACGACGCGCGCGGTGATCCGCGTCAGGATCGAGGAGTGAGCACGAACGGGAGTCGGCACGCGCGGGGTGGTGGGTGGGCGGTCCCCCTCCTGGTGCTGGGGATCGTCTTGGTCGTCGCGGGGGTGGCTTTCCACGGCGTGGCGGCCGCTCACCGGCCGTCCGGCCCTGGCGGCTCGGACACGTGGGAGGGGCTGCTGAACCACGCCGCGCTGCGCTGGGGGGCCTACGGGGCCGTGGCCGGGGGTGTCTTACTGGTGGTGCGCGGCTGGAACCTGCGGCGCCAGCGCTGATCCGGGGAGCCGGCGTGCTCGGGTCGGTGCGCCGGGCGGGCGCTGAACGCCCACCGAGAACCCCGGTGACGCGCCGACCGGGATCACCTACGGTCCGGGGGGTGGACGGGGCGCGCGGTCGGGTGCTGTCGGTCAACGTCGGTGAGCTGCGGCCCATCGCCGCCAAGGGCGGCACCAGCGGCATCGACAAGCGGCCCGTCAGCGGCCCCGTGCGGGTGCGGGCACCCGGGCCGAAGGGCGTCGGCGGCAGCGGACTGGCCGGCGACCACGTCGCCGACACCGCGAACCACGGCGGTGACGACCAGGCGGTGTACGCGTACGCGCGCGAGGACCTGGACGCGTGGGAGTCCGAGCTCGGCCGTCCCCTGCGCGCCGGCGCGTTCGGGGAGAACCTCACCACCGCCGGTGTCGACGTCACCGGTGCGGTGATCGGCGAGACGTGGGCGGTGGGTTCGGCGGTGCTGCAGGTGAGCTGCCCGCGCATCCCGTGCGTCACGTTCGCGGTGCGGGTGGGCGAGCGGCGGTGGCTCCCGCGGTTCACCGCCGCCCGGGTCCCGGGCGCCTACCTGCGGGTGCTGGCCGCGGGCGAGGTGCGTGCCGGGGACCCGGTGCGGGTGCTCGACGTGCCCGCGCACGGTGTCGACGTGGCCACCGCGTTCGCGGCGCTGACGACGGAGCCGCAGCTGCTGCCGCTGCTGCGCGGCGTGCCGCAGTTCCCCGCCGAGGACCCCGGTGGGCTCACGCGGTGAGTTCGCGCGGCGCGGCCGGCGGTGGGCCGCCGCACCCCAGGACCAGCTCGTCCAGGGGGACGTCGAGCGCGGCGGCGAGCGCGGCGACGGTGAAGAACGCCGGGGTGGGCACGCGGCCGGCCTCGATCTTGCGCAGCGTCTCGGCGGGCACGCCGGAGCGGGCGGAGACCTGCACGACGGTCAGCTCGCCGCGCGCGCGGCGCAGCAGCTCGCCGAGCCGACGCCCGCGCTCGCGGGCCTCCTCGGGCAGCGGGGGACGAACCATGGCGTGATAATAATACCGGGATAGGTGTACCGATCGCGGTGCGGAGGTGGTGGCGGTGGTCGAGCTGAAGACCCCCGGGGAGATCGAGGCGATGCGCGCGGCCGGGAAGGTCGTCGCCGACGCGCTGGCCGCGGTGCGGGCCGCCGCCGCGCCCGGCGTGCGCCTGGACGAGCTGGACGCCGCGGCCCGCGAGGTGCTGGCCGCCGCCGGTGCCACCTCCCCGTTCCTCGGCTACCGGCCGCGGTTCGCGCCCACCCCGTTCCCCGGGGTGGTCTGCACCTCCGTCGACGACGCGGTCCTGCACGGCCTCCCCGGCCGGTACGCGCTGCGCGAGGGGGACCTGCTCAGCGTCGACTGCGGCGCGCTGCTGGACGGCTGGGCCGGTGACTCGGCCACCACCTTCAGCGTCGGCGCCACGCGTCCCGGCGACGCGGAACTGGTCGCCGCCACCCGTGAGGCCCTGGCGGCCGGGATCGCCGCCGCGGTCCCCGGCGCCAGGGTCGGCGACGTGTCCGCAGCGATCGGTGCCGTGGCGCGCGAGCACGGCTGCGGGGTGAACACCGACTTCGGCGGCCACGGCATCGGCCGCACCATGCACGAGGACCCCTCCGTGCCCAACGACGGCCGTCCCGGGCGGGGGCTGCCGCTGCGGCCCGGTCTCGTCCTGGCGGTCGAACCGTGGTTCTTCGCCGGCGGGCGCGGGGAGTACTCGATCGACGACGACGGCTGGACGTTGCGCAGCGCGCACGGCCTGCCCGGCGCCCACGAGGAGCACACGGTGGCGGTCACCGAGGACGGCCCGGTGGTCCTCACCCTGCCCTGAGGGCCGGCCCGGTCAGCCGGCCCGGCCCATCGCCGCGAGCGCCTGCGGCAGGGTCGGCACCCCCGCGGCGCGGAACACCTCCGCGCCGTCCCCGGTGCGCACCAGCACGGTCGGGGTGCTCGTGACTCCGGCGGCGCCCGCCCGGCCGGTGTCCGCGGCGACGTCGACCTCCTCCAGCCGGGCGGCGGGCACCAGCCGGACGGCTTCGGCGAACACGGCCCGCGCGGCGCGGCAGGGACCGCAGAACGCGGACGTGTACAGCTCGACGATCACGTGCGCGTCAACGCCGAGGGCGACCGGGGGCTTCCGGCGCCCCGTCAGCGCGTCCCGTCGGTGCGCCCCCGGCGTCCCCCCGCCGCCCGGTACGTCTCCCGCAGCGCCGTCACGGCCTCCCCGCCCAGGCGCTGCGCCACCGCGACGTGCAGGCAGTCGGTGAGGAACAGCGCGCTGGCCCGCCCGGCCGTCGCCCCGGCGCGGTGAGCGGTCTCGCGCCCGGCCGCCACCAGCACGTGGTCGGCCGTGCGGGCCAGCGGGCCGGTGGACGAGCCGGTGATCGCCAGCACGGTCGCACCGCGCTCGCGGGCCTGCCGGGCGGCGGTGAGCACCTCGCGGGTGCGCCCCGAGCTGCTGACGGCGAGGGCGACGTCGCCCGGGCGCAGCAGGGCGCTGCTGACCAGGGCGGCGTGCGGTTCGGTGCGCAGCCGGCTCAGCAGGCCGAGGCGGGCCGCGCCCAGGTCGGCGTGCCGGGCCACGAGCGCGGAGACGCCCACGCCGTAGCAGTCCACGACCCGGGCGGCGGCGACGGCGTCGGCGGCGGCGGCGAGCACCGCCACGTCCAGCGCGCCGGCGGTGGCGCTGACGGCCTCGCGCTCCAGCGCGGCGAGGGTGGCGACCACCGCGGCCAGGTCCCCGCCCTCGGCGAGGTCGCCGGTGAGCAGCGCGACGGGTTCCTCGGGCTCCGCGCCGCCGGCCGCGGCCAGCGCCAGCCGCAGCTGCGGGTAGCCGGCGAAACCCAGCGAGCGGGCCGTGCGCACCACGGTCGCCTCGCTGGTGCCGGCGCGGCCGGCCAGGTCGGTGACGGTGAGGTGCGCGGCGGCCGGGTCGTCCAGGAGCACGCGCAGCACCCGGGCCGTGGAGGCGGTCGCGCCGGGCGCTGCGGCGAGCAGGTGGGCGCGCAGGGTCCCGGGGTGCGGGGGCTGCGCGGGTACGGGCACGCCGGCCTCCGGTGTCGGTGGGCCCGTCGCCGGGCCCGGGGGAAACTCTGGCGACGACTTTCGTGCCCGTGTAGTTTCGTGTCAACTTCTTTCATCCCCCCGACCCCGTGGAGTCGCCGTGAGCACCCCGCCCCGCGGCCACCTGGTCCGCTCCGAGATCGCCGAGCAGCCCGCCGTCGCCGAGCGCGTCCTGAGCGCCGCAGGCGGGGAACTGGCGCGCGTGGCCGCCCGGCTGCGCGAGGCCGCGCCCCGCACCGTGCTGCTCACCGCCCGCGGCACCAGCGACCACGCCGCCCTCTACGCCAAGTACCTCGTCGAGGTCGGCCTCGGCCTGCCCGCCGGGCTCACCTCCACCTCCACCCTCACCGTCTACGGCGCCCGCCCCGACCTCACCGGCGTGCTCTGGATCGCCGTCAGCCAGTCCGGCGGATCTCCCGACCTCGTGGAGTCCACCGCCGCCGCCCGCCGCGCCGGCGCCCTCACCCTCGCCGTCACGAACGACCCCACCTCGGCGCTGGCCGCCGCCGCGGAACTGCACCTGGACGTGCACGCCGGCCCCGAGCTGGCCGTGGCCGCCACCAAGAGCTACACCGCCCAGCTGCTCACCCTCTGGCTGCTGATCACCACCTGGCGCGGCGGCGACACCGGCCCCGCCCGCACCGTGCCGGAGCTCCTGCAGCGGGCCGTCGAGGCGGACGACGTCGCCGGCGTCGCCACCCGCTACCGCTTCGTCGACCGCCTCGTCCTCACCGCCCGCGGCTACTCCTACCCGACCGCGCGCGAAGCCGCGCTGAAGCTCATGGAGACCTCCTACCTGTCGGCGCAGGCGTTCTCCGCCGCCGACCTCATGCACGGACCCCTCGCGATGGTCGACGCCGACCGGCCCGTGCTCGCCGTCGTGCCCGAAGGGCCCGGCGGCGAGGCGATGACCCCCGTCCTGCACGCCCTGCGCGACCGCGGCGCCGACGTGTGCGCCGTGGCACCCGACGGCCTGGCCCCCGACGCCACCGTGCGCCTGGCCGTGCCCGCCGGGGTGCGCGAGGACCTCGCACCGGTGGTGCAGATCGTGCCCCTGCAGCGCCTGGCGCTGGAGATGGCCGTGGCCCGCGGGCTGGACCCCGACGCGCCCCGCGGGCTGCGCAAGGTCACCGAGACCCGGTGAGCGCTCCGGCCGGCACGGTCCTGCTGCGCGACGGCGACGTCCGCACCGGCCGGCGCGCCCTGCCCGGCGGGTGGGTCCTGCTGCGCGGGGCGCGGGTCCTGGCCGCCGGCGCCGGCGAGCCGCCGGTCGCGCAGGGCGCCGAGGTCGTCGACGCGGCAGGGCACCTCGTCGTGCCGGGGTTCGTCGACCTGCACTGCCACGGCGGCGGCGGCGCGTCCTTCGGCGGGACCGGCGAGGCAGCCGTCGCCGCCGCCCGCACCGTCGCCGCCGCGCACCGCGCGCACGGCACCACCACCCTGCTGGCCAGCCTCGTCACCCGGCCCGTCGCCGAGCTCGCCGGCAGCCTCACCGCGCTGGCCGGCCTCGTCGCCGAGGGCGTGCTCGCCGGCGCCCACCTGGAGGGGCCCTGGCTCGACCCGGACCACCGCGGTGCCCACGAGGCGGCGCTGCTGCGGGCGCCCGCGGCCGCCGACGTGGACCGGCTGCTGGGCACCGGTCTCGTGCGCGTGGTCACCCTCGCCCCCGAGCTGCCCGGCGGCCTGGACGCCGTCCGGCGGGTCACCGGGCACGGCGCGGTCGCCGCGATCGGGCACACCGGCGCCGACGAGACGACCACCCGCGCCGCCGTGGACGCCGGCGCGCGCCTGGCCACCCACCTCTTCAACGCCATGCCGCCGGTGCACCACCGCCGCCCCGGCCCCGTGCTCGCGCTGCTGGCCGACGAGCGGGTCGTCGTGGAGCTCGTCGCCGACGGCGTCCACCTGCACCCGCTGACCCTCGCCCACGCCGCCCGCACCGCCGGGCCGGCGCGCACCGCGCTGGTCACCGACGCGATGGCCGCCGCCGGCGCCGGCGACGGCACCTACCGCCTCGGCGGCCTGGAGGCCGTCGTCGAGCGCGGCGTGGCGCGCCTGGCCGCCGGCGGCGCCATCGCCGGCAGCACCCTGACCCTGGACCGGGCCCTGCGCTTCGCCGTCACGGCCGCGGGCGTCCCGCTCGACGACGCGCTCGCCGCCGTCACCACCGTCCCCGCGGCGCTGCTGGGCCGGGCCGACCGCGGCCACCTGGAACCGGGCGCCACCGGGGGAGCGGTCGTCCTGGACGCGCACCTGCGCCCGGTGCGCGTCGTCGCCTGACCGCGGTCGGGCCACGCGCACCGGGCGCAGCGGAGGTGCCCGTCACAGACCGCCGACGGGCGGTTCCCCCGTGTCCGGCACCAGGACCGGGGTGTCCTCGCGCAGCGTCTCGCCGCGGAAGAACGCCCGCAGCCGCACCGCGCACAGCAGCATGAGGGGGACCCCCAGCGCGAGCATCCCCACGCCGATGACGAACACGCCGCCCACCGAGCCGAAGCGCGTGTAGCCGTACTCCGGGTCGAGCATGTCCACCGCGCTCTGCCCGAACGCCCACAACATCGCCAGGCCGCCCACCAGGGGGAACACCCCGCGCATCAGCGCGTCGCGCACCGAGCGGCCCAGGGTTCGGCGGAAGAACCACACGCACGAGAACGCGGTGATCCCGTAGTAGAACGCCACCGCCAGGCCCAGCGAGGCGATCGAGTCCTGCAGCGCGTTCTGGCTCACCACGCTCAGCACCAGGTAGAAACCCACCGCCGAGGCACCCATGACGAGCGTGCCGAACGACGGCGTCCGGTAGCGCGGGTGCACCCGCGCGAAGCGCTGCGGCAGCGCGCCGTACACCGCCATCGACAGCGTCCCGCGCGCGGTCGGCAGGATCGTGGTCTGCGTCGAGGCCGCCGCCGACACCGCCACCGTCAGCAGCAGCAGCGAGGACGCGACCGCCCCGCCCACCGGGTCGCCGAGGATGGTCAGCACGTCGTCGGCGTTGGCCTCGTTGCGCAGCCCGATGCCGGTGGCGCCGAAACCCGCGTACGCCTGCACCGCGACCGCCACGAGCACGTACGTCACCAGCAGGATCACCGTGGACAGCAGTGCCGCCCGCCCCGGCGTGGAGCCGGAGTCGCGCGTCTCCTCGGTGACCGCCAGGCAGGCGTCCCAGCCCCAGTAGATGAAGATGCACAGGATCACCGCCTCGGCCAGCGCCGACGCGCTCACCCCGAACGGGGAGAACCAGTCCCACTGCGGCACGACCGCCTGCGGACCGGCGTCCCCGGCGAGCACCAGGTACAGCGCCGCCACCGCCAGCAGGCCCAGCACCGCGAACTGCACGATCACCAGGACGTTCTGCAGCTGCTCGGAGATCTTGATGCCGCGGTAGCTCACCCACGTCATCCCCGCGATGAACAGCACGCCCAGGCCCACCCGGAGCACCGGCTGGTCCGCCAGGTCCTCGGCGCCCAGGAACCGCAGCGTGTACACCGCGGAGATCTCCGCGACGTTCGCCAGGACGATGATCGCCGAGACGGCCACGCCCCAGCCGCCCATCCAGCCCACCCACGGGCCCAGGGCCTTGGTGCCCCAGGTGAACGTGGTGCCGCAGTCGGGGGCGGCCCGGTTCAGCTCGCGGTAGGCGAACGCCACCAGCAGCATCGGCGCGAACGCCACCAGGAACATCGCCGGCGCCTTGTCGTGCACCGCCAGCACCACGTACCCCAGGGTGGCGGCCAGGCTGTACGCCGGGGCCGTGGCGCCCAGGCCGATCACCGTGTTCCCCCACAGCCCCAGGGCCGCGGGCCGCAGGCCCTTGCCGCCCTCTTCCAGGGTCAGGGCGCCGTCCGCACCCCGTCGCTCCGCCATGCCGCTCCTCGCTGCTCCGGGGCCGATCCAGCCGGCAAGCGTAACCGGCGCGGGACCCCGGCCCTGTTGTGCGCGCGTCCGCCGGGGCGCACGATCGGGGCACGGGTGCCGGGGGCACCCGGTCCCGGCCGCGAGGAGGCGGTGTCGTGAACACAGGCGTGAACCCGGGCGTGAACCCGGGCGTGACCGGTGCTGAACCCGGTGCAGGACCCGGTGCCCGGAGCGGCGGGGTCCCGCGGGGGCGCACCACGGTCGGCTGGTCCGGTTCGGGTGCCTCCCGGCGCGCGCTGCGCTGGGCGCTGCTGGAGGCGGCCGCCGCGGGCGGCGCCGTGCACGTCGTGGCGGTGGACCCCCCGCACGGCGAGCCCCCGCCGGGCGCCCCGCCCGGTCCGCCGGTGCGGCCGCTGCCGTCCGCGTCCCTGCAGGCCGTGCTGGCCGAGGAGGTGGAGCGGCTGCCCGGCCGCTGCCCACGGGTCACCACCTCCGTCGTGACCGGCGACGTCGCCACCGCCCTGCTCGTGGCCGCCTCCGGCGGCGGCTGGCTCGTCCTGGGCTGCGGCCGGCGCGTGGGTCCCCTCGGGCCTGGGACCGGGCACGTGCTGCGCGGGTGCGTGCCGCGCTCGCCCGTCCCGGTCGTCCTCGTCGGCCCGCAGGCCGTGCTGACCGCCCCGCGGCGCCTGCTCGTGGTGTCCGACGCCGCGTTCGCCGCGGCCTCCGACGCCGCGGTGGACTGGACCGCCCGCCGCGCGGAGGCCACCGGGTGCGGGGTGCGGCTGCTCACCGCGTGGAGCACGCCGCCGTCGCCGTCCCCGTCGTCCTCGTCGTCCCCGCCGTCGTCGCGCGAGCGGCGGGCCCCGGTCGCGCTGCAGCGGTACCGCTCCACCCGCGAGCGCCTGGTCGTCGCCTCCCGCCGCCCCGTGGTGGCCGACGTCGTGCAGGGCCGGGTGGGCGACGCCGTCGCCCGCGCCGTGCACGTCGGCGACCTCGTGGTGGCCGCCTCCGCCGACGCGGCGGTCCTGCCGGTGCGCACGCTGCGCGCCCCCGTCGCGCTGGTCCCGCCCGCCTCGCGCACCGTCGTGCTGCCCGACACCGCCGCGCGTCAGGAGGGTCTCGTCGCCGGGCGCAGCACCGCCGCCGGCACCCAGCCGTCCACCAGGACCGGCCTGCCCACCGGGTCGAGGAGGACGTAGGCCACCCGTCCCAGCCACCGCCCGTCCTCGCGCCGCCACCCCAGCAGCAGTCCCGGGCGCGTGCCGTCGCGCGGGGTGCGCACCCAGCAGTGCAGCACCGCGGCGCGCTCCTCCACGGGCGGCGGGGGGACGGGCTCACCGAACGGCGACGGCTCTCCGCGGGCGCGGGCCGCGCGGTAGCGCTCCTCGTCCACCCGGCCCCACCGACCGCCCGACACCCGACCAGGATGACATGCTGGTCGAACAAGTGTTCGCCTGAGCTCAGTGGCGCCGTAGGGCTGTGAGCTGGAGGTCTGCGTCACGGGCGGTGTCGTCGACGCATCACCCGGAGCGCGGGATGACCGTGAAGTCGTCCGGCGGGTAGCTACGACGGGGGCTGCGGTCGTGTCTCGAGCCGGGCATCGGCCGAGACGGCGTCGATGAGCGTGCGGGGTCCGGCCACGACGGTGCTGTCGGCGTCGAGGTCGGTCAGCACCAGCCAGGAGCGGTCAGCCGGCCACAGGGCGGTGGGGCCGTGACGCTCGAACCAGTGACGCTCTCGGTAGCGCCAGGTGCGTCCCAGCGTGCGCACCGCGGCCAGTGGGCCGGCCAGCAGCAGGCAGGTGCGCAGCAGGTGGACGCGGGGGGCGGTGGTGAGGACCTGCGTGGGGAAGGCCGGTTCCTGCGCAGGCTCCGCGTGGTGGGGGTCGCCGTGGAAGCCGACGCCGGTACCGCCGCGCACCCACGGCAGGTCCTCGTCGACGGCGAGAACGCAGGCGGCGTCGGGTCCGGACCAGCGCACCAGGTGGCTCAGCAGCGCGTTCCAGCCGGGCTCGCCGAGCTCGCCGAGTTCGGGTGCGCCGCCGGGCCAGTCGCTGCGGGCGCTGCGGCGGGTGTGCACGGTGCCCGAGACGTCGTTCCAGGTGCCGCTCGGGTGCAGGAGGTGGCCGGTGTGGGCGGCCACCTGCGTCCAGGTGACGGGGACGCCGTCGGCGTCGCTGGCCGGGTGCAGCAGCGAGGTGGTGGCCGCGAACGCGTCGATCGAGGCGCCGCGGGGGGTGAAGAGGTCCAGCGGCAGGGCATCGGTCAGCCAGGTGACGGTGGTGTCGGGTGGGGCCGGCTGCAGTTGCTGGAGGCTCACCGGGCCAGTGTGGAGCGGTCGCTGCTCCGCATCCCCGCAGCCGGACATCGACAAGTCCGTGAGGTCATCAGCGTTCTCGGATGCGCTCGGAAGGCGGGATGACCGTGAAGTCGGGTGTGACCAACCATCCCCCCACCTGCCAGTGCGCGAGCATCATGTGGAGATGGACAGCAGAGTCGCTGATGCCTCGCCGAGACGACCCGTCTCCCTCGTCGCGGTGCTGGGCGTGGCCCTGCTGCTCTTCGCCGTCGGGACGGGCGCGTGGGTGGTGTGGCAGCTCACCGCCGACGGGCGAGCCCCGGCGGCGTTCCGGGAGCGTCCCGCCTTGCCGCAGTGCGCGCCGATCACCGTCCCCCAGGGCCGGCCTGTCCCGGCGGCTCTGCAGGATTGCCTGCTCGGTGCGGGCGCGCAGCACGAGGGGGTGGAGGTCCAGGTGACGTCCCTGACCACGGAAGGGGATCCGATCAGGACGTACTACCGGGTGCTGCCCGGTGGCGGGGTGGAGGTCTTCACCGACGCCACCGCAGACTCCTTCGGCTCCGGGGAGTGGAGCCATGACCGGTGTCCTGATGTCGCGGCGTTGGAGAGCGGGGAGGGCTGCCAGCCTGGGTGATCGACGCCCACAACGCTGGATGACCGTGCGTTGTCGATCGATCGCCGGTGGGGACGGAACCGGTCTGCCAGCCTGCTGCGGTGGCGGCAGGAACAGCGGCAGAGGCGGTACGGGTGCGGCGCGCGGGGATCCACGCGCTGGTGAGCTGGACGGCAGCCGGCGCGACCAGTGGCGCGTTGGTCAAGGCCGCCGAGAGTGCAGGCATCTGGTGGCCCACTGCTGCCGGTGCGTGGTGGGTCGGTGTCCTGGCCGACCTGGGCAATGGCTTCGGGGTGTGGGTGCTGGCCCTGGTCCTGGCCGTGCGCTCCGCGTCCAGTGCGTTCTCGGCGGCGCTGCGGGCGACGGCCTTCTGCGCGGCGATGGTGGCGGGCTACTACGTGTGGACCTCGATGGTTCTGGGCTACCCGGTGGGCAGCTACCCGCTGCGCTGGTGGGTGGTGGCCTTCACCGCGGTACCGGTAGCAGCGGCGCTGCTGCACCGGGTGCGCGCTGGAGCGGGGGTGCTGGCGGTGTCGGTACCCGCTGTGCTGGCTGCCCGCCTGCTGGTCACCGGTGAAGTGCCACGGGCTGTGGCGGCCTGGGAGGGCTCGCTCTCGCTGGGGCTGGTCAGCTGGGTGAGGGTGACCGTGGACGTGCTGGCTGCGGTGCTGGTGACCGTGGGGCTGCCCACCGGGCGCAGCACCCGAGTGCTGGCGCCGGTCCTCGCGGTCGTGCTCGCGGTGCTGCTGTACCGGGTTCGCATCGTCGATCAGGTGTGGGGCCTGCTCGGCTGATCACCACCAGTCGATCTCCTGGACATCGCCAGATGAGTGAAGTCGGTCAGGTGCCGGAGGCCATGTAGGCGGCGAGGATGTAATTGGGGTGACGGTCCAAGGTGGTGCGGGCCCGGTCGTAGCGCATCGTCGTCCTTGGGTCGGCGTGACGAGCGGCGATCTGGACGTCCCGAAGGTCCACGCCGGCGTCGAGCATGGTGGTGACGTACGTGTGGCGCAGCATGTGCGGGTGCATGCGCGGCAGCCGGATGCGGGCGTCGGCTGCGAGGTGACGCAGTCTTCGGGTGGCGGAGTGGCGGTCCAGGCGCCCGCCGCGGGTGTTCAGCAGCAGCGGGCCGGCTACTCGGTCGCTGATGGCGCGGTCCACGGCTCGGCCCACCGCCGGCGCCAGCGGGACGAGGACGATCTTGTGGCCCTTGCCCACCACGCGCAGGACACGGTGGCCGTGCTCCTCGCCGAGGTCGGTGATGTCCAGGGCGCAGGCCTCGAAGATGCGCAGGCCCAGCAGCCCGAGCAGGCACACCAGGGCGAAGTCGCACGGGTTGACCGAGTCCCGGGAGGTGGCGAGCATCGCTTCGAGTTGCAGGTGGGACAGGCCCAGGGTTGGTGACTCGGGTGGCACGTTGGGGCGGCGGACGTAGTCAGCCGGTGAGTGCTCGAGGACGGCGTCGATGACGCAGGTGCGGTAGAAGCCGACGACCACTGACATGCGGCGAGAGACGGTGGAGGCGGCGAAGTGCTGGTTCTCTTGCATCCACCGCACGTACAGCTCGATGTGCGGGCGCCGGGCGGCCAGCGGGTTCAGGCCGCGCAGTTGGCACCAGGTGAGGTAGGCGCGCAGGTCGGACTCGGCGTGCCGCCGGGTCTCGCCGCGGTAACGGGCCAGGTAGGCGGCGATGGCCAGGCGTAGGGGGTCGGTGCGCCAGGTGCCGTCGCCGAGGGCGATGGGCAGCGAAGTGGGAGGAGGGTCGGAAGGCAGGGTCATGCTCGAGCGTGCCCTCGCGGCTGCGGCCTGCGCGAGACACCGGCTGTGGCGGTGCAGGCATCAGGTGCCCCGCTGGAGCAGCGACAAAGGCGATCCATGATGCTGACGCGAGGCCCGCCGCAACCGTCAGCCCTTCACGCCCGGGGACCCGTCGGTGGAGTCGTCGGCACGGTCGTCGGTGCGGGGGGCGTGGGGAGCGTGCACGTCTTCGTCGATGAGACGAAGGCGAACGGGCTACTGGTCGCCGCGGCCCGGGTGCAGCCGCGTCAGCTGGCTCCGACCCGCACTCTGCTGCGGGGTCTGCTGCTGGCGCGTCAGGAGCGGCTGCACTTCACCAAGGAAGGCAAGGCCCGCCAGGGGCAGATCGCGGCAGCGTTGTGCACCAGCGGGGTCGTGGTCGACCTTTACGACGCCCGCGCCGTGCCGGATCAGCGCCTGGCCCGCCGGCTCGTGCTGGAGCAGCTGGTGGCTGACCTGGCGGTGGTGGGGGCGCACCGGCTGGTGCTGGAGCAGGACGACTCCCTCATCGCCAGTGACCGGCGCACCCTGCGGGCCGCGGTGCGGGCGGCGGGGGTGGTGGATGAGCTGGTCTACGAGCACCTGCCGCCCCGTTCGGAGCCGCTGTTGTGGATCGCGGACGCGGTGGCGTGGTGCTGGACCCACGGCGGCCTGTGGCAGGACCGGGTCCGCCCGATCATCGGGGAGGTCCAGCAAGTGCGGTGAATGCCCGCGGGGTTGCAGGACCCAGGGCACGGGCCCAAGCAGGATCTGGACAGCGCGAAGCCCGGCTCACCCACCGTCCGGAAGGCTGCCGGGCCCACTTCGCACCCCTACAGGGATGCGCACCCGGTCAGTATCGGCGCCGACCGTGACGGACACAAGCCGCCTGTCTCACCCCACGTTGACAGAGAGGGGTGCATCTCACGGGAAGGTCCAGGAGATGCCATGACCGTGCGGGGCGCTTTCACCGCCTCACGACCGGGTGCCTGTCGCCGCGGCACGGCCCTGGCTGCGGGAGCTAACGCACCCACACCCACAGCAAGACGGCGATGATCAGCAGGGGGCCGAGGGTGCTGGCGACGATCATCCCGGTGCGCTGCGGTCCTGCCTGCGGGTCGTGCTCGCGCTGGAAGGGGGCGAACTGGTTGCCGCTGGTGAAGGGCATCGGGTCCGGACCTCGCTGGCGCTGCACGTCGGGGTCGTCGGGCTCAGCCATCGCGGTTCCTCCTCGATCGGGTCGAGCCAGCCTGGCACACGCCCCGAGCCGGAGCGCGCAGCCGGATCGTGCGGTGGAGGTGGTGGCGTCGCCGCGGGCGTGTACCCGGCACCGCAGAGAGGACGTCTGGCTCTCGACACGAGCGGGCGCCGACGCTTGTTCATGATCGAGCCCGGCCAGCGGGATGACCGTGAAGTTCTTCGGGGCGTGAGCGGACCAAGCGTCGCGCTCCGCGGCCTGTCCGGATGCGTCGGCTGCGACGGTGATCACTTGTCGAGGTCGTCGGGTTCAAGGGCCGGTTCGCGCCAATTCCAGGCGAGGGCGGCGGCGGGAAGCATGGTGGCGGTGAGGAGCGAGGCGAAGATCAACGCCATCCAGCCCACGCTCTCGAAGAGCTGGACGCCTGCTTCCTGCGCCAGGAAGCTGTTGAGGACCGTCAGGACCGTCAGCGCGCCCAGCAGTAGCAGGGTGAGGCGGAAGCCGCGGCGGTAGGCGTGGTCGCGGTCGCTGATTTCGCGTTCGTCGAGGAGGCTTTCGGGAGCGTTGTCCAGCATTCGGGTCGCGCGGCGTAGCGCCACGATGGCGTAGCTGGCTAGGAGTGAGGTGGCTGCTGAGAGCACCGCGGTGTTGAAGCCGCCTCCGGCGGTGGCGGCCAGGACACCGAGGGCGAAGGTGGCCATCGGGAGCAGGGCGAGGGCGCGGCGGGCGGTGCGGGTGGCCAGCCACGCCGGCAGCGGCTGCTGACGTTGTTCCTGGAGTCGGGCTTGGGTCGCGGCGCGCAGGTGCGCACGGCGTTCGGTGCTGGCGGGGTTCACGTGCTGGCTCCTGCCTGTGCGGGCACCGTCGTCGGCGCCGCGGGGTACGCCGTCGTGGGTGCCGTCGGGGGCGTGGGTGAGGGCGTGGGGTTGGCGTACAGCTGCGCCGACATGGGTGGGAAGGGGGCCAGGGAGAAGATCGCTTCGACGGGCAGGTCGAAGTGGGCGGCTAGGCGCAGGGCGAGTTCCAGGGAGGGGCCGTAGTCGCCGCGTTCGAGGAAGCCGATGGTCTGGACGTTGACGCCGACCGCTTCGGCCAGTTGGCGGCGGGTGGTGCCGCGTTCGGCGCGCAGCACTGCGAGGCGGTTGTGCAGCTGCCTGGCGCCTGCTGGCTCCTTTGCCTTGTTGGTCACGCTTCCAGCGTTGCGTCGACGCAACATGGAGCGCAAGGTGAACAACAGGAGCGAGCGGTGGGAGTGGTGGTCGGCGGGCGACGAGCAGTCGTCGCGGACGTGCTCATGAACTCTTCGGCACGAGACCGTGCAATGTCTGCGGGATGAGCGTGATGTGGGTGGTGGCTGGAGGGCG
Source organism: Kineococcus esterisolvens (assembly GCF_050871405.1). Taxonomy (NCBI): domain Bacteria; kingdom Bacillati; phylum Actinomycetota; class Actinomycetes; order Kineosporiales; family Kineosporiaceae; genus Kineococcus; species Kineococcus esterisolvens. Next base: position 4,896 of record NZ_JBJLRI010000021.1, on the reverse strand, counting down.
TTGAGGCTGCTCTTGCTGCCGGAGTTGCTCAGCGCACCAGGTCCAGGTCCTCGCAGGCTCCGCCCAGCACGTCAGTGGTGTCCGCGTCGATGACCACGCACGCCGCGCTTTCGCCGCGCACCCGCACGGTGACCAGCCGCACCGCCTGCCCGGTGGACCGGGAGATCGCCAGGTCTTCGGCCGGGGTGGACCTGAAGTGGGGTTGTGAGTGGCTCAACCCTGCTGATGCCTCCTCGGCGATGACCTCCCACGCCAGCACGGTGCGCAGGTCACCGCCGGCGGCGGTGCCTTCGACGGCCTGCACCACGCGCCCGGCTAGGCCAGCGGCACCACCGGCGGCGGTCACCTGCTCGGTGGCGTCTACCGCGAACAGGTCGTACGGCGCGGCGGGGCGGAAGGTCAGCCACGCCAGCGCGGCGGTGGCCGCCACCCCCACCAGTGCCACCGCGACGGCGGCGCGGGGCGGCACCAGCAGCGCCAGCGCGGCCGTGCCCGCCCCCACCAGGGCGCCGCACAGCAGGAAGAGCGGCACCAAGAGGATCAGCAGCGAGCCGACGTCGTCGCTGTAGAAGACCCTGTCGAGGATCACCGCCGCTACCAGGCCCAGCCCGGCACCGGCCAGCGCGTGCCGGCCCAGCAGCCTCGCCCCGCGCGCGGCGCCGCTGAGAAGGCGCGAGAGCAGCACCCCGACGTACGTGCACGCCACCACGACCAGCGCCCACCAACCGCTGTCGCGGTCGGTGCCGTCCTGGCCGGTGGCCAGCGCACCGAACGCCAGGGCCAGCAGCGCCACCACCCCTGCACCGGCCAGGCGCCGCCACCAGCGCAGCGCCCCGGTGCCGAAGGCGTCGGTGCGCACCCGCGAGGTCACCTCTTGTGCTGGTTCCCCGTTCAGCCCGGTCGTGCTCATGGCACCAGCATCGTGCTGCGGCCGACTGGAGGGCACGGCCGAGCGGGCGTGGGGAGCTGTTCCGTGCGCCACAGTCCGCGGGAGCTGAACGGCTCAGCAGGGCGCCCGGCAGCACCCAGTGGGGTTGGGTCCGCGGTGGTGCACGCCACGTCAGCGGGATGACCGCGAGATCGACGGCGGATCGGGGGGCTTCAGTGGGTCGGCCGTCGTCGCAGCTGCAGCGGTTGGTGGTTCAACGGGCCGTTGCGGGCCTCGACGATGGCTTCCTCGTCCTGCTGCACCTGCACCTGCAGGGTGCCGGTGCCCAGGGGCGCTCCAGTGCCGCGGTAGCGCCAGAACGCTTCGAGCGTGTGCTGACCTGGCTCGAGGGTGAAGACGCTGGTGCGACCCCACGCCAGGGTGTGCTCGGTGCCGTCCAAGCGCAGGTACGGCCTGGCGGCGGCTCTGAGCAGCAGGGCGTTCATCCAGTGAGGTCGAGCCAGAAAGCTCAAGCGTGCCCCGCGCTGGCTGGTGCCTCGGGCGGTGTCGCTCATGACCTCACTCTTGCACCGGTCACGGCGGCGGCCGCTGCTCGCTCTTCGACAAGAGCGCGAGTCGCCGGCGCCCATGATCGCGCGCTGAGCGCGGGATGACCGTGCGATTGCTGGCTACCCAGCAAAGCCCGCCCCAGGTCCGGAGGCAGAGCCTTGCTGGCAGGCGTTGGCCTGTCCTACGAACCCTGGCTCTCCAGGTCGTCCGGTGAAGGCACGGAGATGTCCCCGCCGGCGTCGGGCACGATGCGCCCATCGGCGGTGACGGCCTCCAGGCGCACGGTCTCCACCCCCGCCGGCAGCGCAAACGCCGCCACCCGCGGCACCGCATCCTCCGGGGCCAGGCCCTTGGTCGCCACCGTCAGCTCCGTCGTCAACCGACCAGCACCGCTGTCGTCGCCCCTGTTGCCGCCGCTGCCGTTGATGCTGACGCGGACGGCGGTCACGTCAGGAGCGACCAGCACCGACCACGCGGTCGCAGCACCCGGCTCGCCGCCGTCGCTGAGGAAGGACAACTGACTCGTGATCTTCGCGGGGTCGCCCAGCCAGGCGGCGGTGTCCCCTGCGCAGACACCGCGGTCGGTGCTGACCGGTTCGCCGTAGAGGACCGCGCCGTAGCTGATCTCCTTGCCCGGCCAGTTGGAGGCGTCGGAGATGGTGCTGGTACCCCACAACGGCGCGGTCCCGCCGCAGGCGTCGGGTTGGGTGAAGGGCTGCACCCACCACCGGTGACCGTCGATGCTGCCGCTGAAGACGGCGGTCTCGGGGTGCGGGGGGAGGAAGCCGTAGCCGGCGGCGGCCAGTCCGAGGGTGGCTGCGAGGCCGGCGCCGGCCAGCAGCGCCGTGCGGCGTCGGGTGGCCCGCGGGCGGCTGGGGGCAATGGTGTCGGGTGCGGTGGTGTCCGCGGTGGTGACGCCGGCGGCGATGTGGTGAAGGTCGCGGCGCAGACGCGGGCCGAGGTCGGCTTCGAGCTGGGCCAGCTCGGCGTCCAGACCACCCGTGTCGTCGGAGGCGCCGGGAACGGATCGGGTGGAGGTCATGGCAGGTCCTCTCGCGGAGTGGTGCGCAGGGTCTTGTGCAGGGTCTTCAAGGCGCGGTGCAGGTCGGATCGGACGGTCGCGGCGGGCCGGCCCAGCAGGTCCGCGATCTGGGTCAGGGGCAAGTCTTCGTAGAAGCGCAGGACAACCACGGCACGCTGAGCCGGGGGGAGCTGGGTGAGCTGGGCCCAGGTCTCGTCGGTCTCGGGTGGGTGCACGACCGGCTCGGCCTCGGCCGGTGGGGTGAGGCGGCGGGCGCGGTAGCGGCGGCGGTGATGGTCGTGGCAGGCGTTGACGACGGCGCGGCGCAGGTAGGCGCCGGGGTCGTCGATGCGGTCCCAGCGGGGGTGGGCGCTGGCGAAGACGGCGTGCACGACGTCTTCGGCGTCGTGGCGTGAGCCGGTCATCAAGACGGCCAGGCGCAGCAGCGGCTGGTGGTGTTGGCGGTAGGCCGCTTCCAGCGTGAGGTGCTGGAGGCTGGGGAGGTCGCTCACACCTGCCTCGTCGTCTCAGTAGCCACGGACGTTGCACCGCTCGAACGTCCTGGGCGTCCGTGGCGTCATCGTCGCGGACCTGGTCCCCGGTGGGGGTGCGATTGGTCGACTCGGGGCACTGACAGGTCTAGTGGACCGCGCTCAACGCGGGATCAGCGGACGTGTTGTCGGGGTCGTGCGCCATGCTCACGAGCCAGCCGTTCATGGACGAAGGAGCTGCATGGTGCCGCTAACGGATGACGACTTCTGGGCCCTCATCGCACTGGTGGATGCCGAGGCCGACGATGGCACTGCCGTCGGCGTGGAAGCGGCCTCGCGCGAGCTGAGCGAAGCGCTCAGGCGCAGGAGCCCTGAAGAGGTCGAGGCGTTCATGTGGGGGCTGACCCGCCGCGCGGGTCAGCTGTTGCGCCGGGTCGACGCGGTGCTGCCCGCGCACCTGGCCATCGGCGGTGATGCGGGGCGGATTCAGGCGCTGTCGGTGGTCGTCAGCGGCGAGCAGCTCCACGCCGCGGCGCTGGCCGACCCCACGGTGGTGCTCTCTGCCTACGTACCCGTCGCCGAAGCCGTGCCCTATGTCTGCGCGCGGGTGCACGAGGAGTTGACGGGGGTCGCCCTGGACGTGCCCGAGGGCGATGAGGACCCGGCGCAGCGCCCCTCGCTGCTCGACGCGGAAGACGAGTGGATCGCGGTGCGCCCCTGCCACGTGCAGGTGCCGGCCCCGCTGGGGTACTGGCCGCTGGCCGAGCGCCTAACCGCAGCGCTGCGTGAAGACGCGGCCTGGCGGCGCTGGTGGGTGGGCACGGGCGCGCCGCCGGTGCTGGTGTACGTCAACTTCGACACTGCCGAGAGCCTGCAGCGGTGGACGCCCGCGACGGTCGAGGGGGAGGTGCGCCTGGGGCAGGTGCGGGTGCGGCGCTACCGAGATCGGATCGAGGCCAGCACCTACTCGCCCAGCGTCGGCTCCGAGGGTTCGCAGGCTGAGGTGGAGCAGTGGGTGCGCCGTGACCTGTGCACCGTCTTCGATGCCCTGGCGGTCCACCTGGACGCTGGCGCAGCACTCTCCCTGCCCTGACGCGCCGGAATCTGCGACAGGTGTGTCGAACGCTCGCTCTTCGACAGATCCGGAAGGTCGGCGACGTCCTGGCCAGCGCCATGTCCGTGCGTCTTCACCGCAGGTGCCGGTTGATCACCTCCGCTAGTTCCGTGGCGTCGAGGTCGCCGGCGGCCACGGCGAGGACCATCTGCTCGGCGTCGTCGACGTCCATGACCAGGTCGGTGCCGTTGAGCAGGCAGAAGACGCGGGCGGCGGACCAGGCCAGGCGCTTGTTGCCGTCGACCAGCGGGTGGTTGCGGGCCAGGGAGTGCATCAGCGCGGCGGCCTTCTCGGCCAGGCCGGGGTAGGCCTCGCGGCCGAAGACGGTGGTGCGGGGGCGCGCGGCGGCCGAAGCCAGCAGTCCCAGATCGCGGACCTGGACGTCCTCGACGACGCCGGCGGCGATCTCCAGCAGGTCCTCGGTGGTCAGGTGGTCGATCGGGGGGTGCGGCTCGGTCACCGGGCGAGGCGGGCCAGGAGTTCGGCGTCCTCGGTGCGCACCCGGTCGATGGCCGCGCGCAGGCGTGCAGGGCGGTCGGAGACGTACTCACCAATGGCGGTGCGAGCCACCTCCTGCATGGAGCGGCCCTCCTGCTCGGCGCGTCGGCGCAAGGCCTCGGTCTCCTCGTCGGTCAGTCGCAGGTTCATGGCCACCCGTGGATGGTACCGCCGTGGTACCGAGTAGGCCAGGCGCTTGGTCATCGGCTACTTGTTGACTTCCCTCACGGCGACGGCCCGGCCAGGCTGGAGCCGAGGTGCCCGGCGTGACGCTCTCTTATCGGCTGCCCACCCGAGGTGGGGTGTGGCTCTCTCATGGCGTGCGGAGCGTCGG
>NZ_JBJLRI010000020.1:0-61196 GCF_050871405.1 Kineococcus esterisolvens | reverse complement strand
CCCGGGGCGCGGCGCGCCCCGGGCCCCCCGGCCCCCCCGGGGCCGGCCCCGCCCCCCCCCCCCCCCCCCCCCGCGCCCCCCCCCCCCCCCCCCCCCCCCCCCCCCCCCCCCCCCCCCCTGACCGACGAACCCCCGGAGGCGCGCAGTGTCCGCCCAGCTCACCGTCACCCGTTCCGGCGCCTCGGCGCCCGCGACGACGGTGCGGGTCGCGGCCGGCACGACCGCCGGTGAGCTGTTCGCCGACGAGCGCGACGTCGTGGTCGCCCGCGTCAACGGCGAGCTGCGCGACCTGTCGCACCCGCTGGCCGACGGCGACGAGGTCGAGGGCGTCCTGCTCTCGTCCGAGGACGGGCTGGCGGTGCTGCGGCACTCCGCCGCGCACGTCGTTGCCCAGGCCGTGCAGCAGCACTTCCCCGAGGCCAAGCTGGGCATCGGCCCGCCGATCCGCGACGGCTTCTACTACGACTTCGACGTCGAGCGGCCCTTCACCCCCGAGGACCTCAAGGCCCTCGAGAAGACGGCGCAGCGCATCGTCAAGGAGGGTCAGCGCTTCGTGCGCCGCGCCGTCACCGACGACGAGGCCCGCGCCGAGCTGGCCGCCGAGCCGTACAAGCTGGAGCTCATCGGCCTGAAGTCCACCGCCGGTGAGGCCGGCGAGGGTGCCGACGTCGAGGTAGGCGCCGGCGAGCTGAGCATCTACGACAACGTCCGCCGCGACGGCACGGTCGCGTGGAAGGACCTGTGCCGCGGTCCGCACCTGCCCAGCACCCGCTTGATCGGCAACGGCTTCAGCCTGCTGCGCTCGGCGGCGGCCTACTGGCGCGGCAGCGAGAAGAACCCGCAGCTGCAGCGCGTGTACGGCACCGCCTGGCCCACCAAGGACGACCTGAAGGCCTACCAGGAGCGCGTCGCCGAGGCCGAGCGCCGCGACCACCGCCGCCTGGGCGCCGAGCTGGACCTGTTCTCCTTCCCCGACGAGATCGGCTCGGGGCTCGCGGTCTTCCACCCCCGCGGCGGTGTCGTCCGGCGCGCCATGGAGGACTACTCCCGCCAGGCCCACGAGCGCGCCGGGTACGAGTTCGTCTACTCCCCGCACATCACCAAGCAGAACCTCTTCGAGGTGTCCGGCCACCTCGACTGGTACGCCGAGGGCATGTTCCCCGCGATGCAGCTCGACGCGGAGGTCGACGCCGACGGCACGGTGCGCAAGGCGGGGCAGAACTACTACCTCAAGCCAATGAACTGCCCGTTCCACAACCTGATCTTCGACAGCCGCGGACGCTCCTACCGCGAACTGCCGCTGCGCCTGTTCGAGTTCGGCACCGTCTACCGCTACGAGAAGTCCGGGGTCGTCCACGGGCTCACCCGCGTGCGCGGCATGACCCAGGACGACGCGCACATCTACTGCACCCGCGAGCAGATGAAGGACGAGCTGACCCGCACGCTCGGCTTCGTCCTGGGGCTGCTGTCCGACTACGGCCTGGACGACTACTACCTGGAGCTGTCCACCAAGGACCCCGACAAGTACGTCGGTGCCGACGAGGCGTGGGAGGAGGCGACGGCCACCCTCGCCGAGGTGGCGCAGGCCTCCGGCCTGGAACTCGTGCCCGACCCCGGCGGCGCGGCGTTCTACGGGCCGAAGATCTCCGTGCAGGCCCGCGACGCCATCGGCCGCACCTGGCAGATGTCGACCATCCAGCTGGACTTCAACCTGCCCGAGCGGTTCGGCCTGGAGTACACCGCGGCCGACGGCTCCAAGCAGCGCCCCGTCATGATCCACCGGGCCCTGTTCGGATCCATCGAGCGCTTCTTCGCCGTCCTCACCGAGCACTACGCCGGTGCGTTCCCGCCCTGGCTCGCCCCGGTGCAGGTCGTGGGCATCCCCGTCGCCGACGCCCACGTGGACCACCTCCGAGCCGTCGCGGACCAGTTGCGCGCTCGGGGGGTCCGGGTGGAGGTCGACGCCTCCGACGACCGCATGCCCAAGAAGATCCGCACCTGGACCAAGCAGAAGGTGCCGTTCCTGCTCATCGCGGGCGCGGACGACGTCGAGGCGGGGGCGGTCTCCTTCCGCTACCGCGACGGCAGCCAGGAGAACGGCGTGCCCGTCGCCGACGCCGTGGCCAAGGTCGTGGACGCCGTCGAGCGGCGAGTGCAGGTCTGATGGCGGGCTCGCGAGGACCCGCCGGGGAGGCGTCGGTGGAACCGGCCGGCGCCTTCCCCGGCGACGCCGACGGGTTCGAGCGGCTGTGGACGCCGCACCGGATGTCGTACATCCAGGGCGAGAAGAAGCCCACCGACCCCCACGACGCGCAGCAGTGCCCGTTCTGCCGAGCCCCCGCCGGTCCCGACGAGGACGGTCTCGTCGTGCACCGCGGCGAGCGGGTGTTCGCCGTGCTGAACCTCTACCCGTACAACCCCGGGCACCTGCTGGTGTGCCCGTACCGGCACGTGTCGTCCTACCTGGACCTCGACGCCGGCGAGCTGGCCGAGTTCAGCGCAGTGACCCGCGCAGCGGTGACGGCCCTGCGCGCCGCGTCGAACCCCGCGGGGTTCAACATCGGCATGAACCAGGGCGCCGTCGCCGGCGCCGGGATCGACGCCCACCTGCACCAGCACGTCGTGCCCCGGTGGGCCGGTGACGCCAACTTCCTGCCGATCGTGGCCCGCACCAAGGCGCTGCCCGAACTGCTGGAGGACACCCGCCGCCGGCTGGCCGCGGCCTGGACCGGCGCACCTCCCGCCGGGGCGGAGGGCTGAACCGTGCTCAACCGGTACGCCCGCGCGCTGGCGACCCGATTGTTCACCCCGCTGGCGCGGCTCCTGCTGCGGCTGGGGATCGGGCCGGATGCCGTGACGATCGCCGGGACCGCGGGGGTCGTCGTCAGCGCCCTGGTGCTGTACCCCGCGGGCGAGCTGCTGTGGGGATCGCTCGTGGTGGGGCTCCTCGTGCTCTCCGACACCGTCGACGGCATCATGGCCCGCTCGCTGGGCCGGTCGGGCCGCTGGGGCGCCTACCTGGACTCGACGCTGGACCGATTCGGCGACGCCGCGGTCTTCGGCGGCCTGGTGGTCTGGTTCGCCCGCGGCGGCGACTCGCCCGCCACGGCCGGGCTGGCCCTGCTGTGCCTGGTCCTGGGCAGCCTGGTCTCCTACGCGAAGGCGCGCGCCGAGGGGCTGGGGTTCACCGCGAACGTCGGCATCGCCGAGCGCTCCGACCGGCTCCTGGCGGTCCTCGCGGGGGCGGCGGCCGTCGGTCTGGGCGCCCCGGTGCCGGTCCTGACCGTCGTGCTGGCCCTGCTCGCCGTCGCCAGCCTCGTCACGGTCGCCCAGCGCATGGCGGTGGTCCGCCGGCAGGCGCTGGCGGCCGGGTCCGCCACCCCGGCCCGCGGCGCGTGAGCGGCACCCGCGACGACCTCGCCGCCGCCGGGCTGCGGCTGGCCTGGCGGCTGGCGCGGGCGGTGCCCGAACCGCTGGCGCTGACCCTGGCCGAACGGGCCGCGGACCGCCTGCACGCGCGCGGCGGGGACCGGGTGGAGCAGTTGCGGGCGAACCTGCGCCGCACCAGGCCGCAGGCCGGGCCCGCCGAGCTGGACGCCCTGGTGCGCGAAGGCCTGCGCTCCTACGCGCGCTACTGGTGCGACGTGTTCCGGCTGCCGGCCTGGTCGCGCGAGCGCGTCCTGGCGGACGTGCGCGCGGTCGGTGCCGAGCCGCTGCGCGAGCACCTGCGCTCCGGGCGCGGCGCGGCCGTGTTCCTCGGCCACCTCGGCAACTGGGACCACGGAGCCGCGTGGTCGGCCACCGAGCTCGCGCCCGTCGTGACCGTGGCCGAGCGGCTGCGGCCCGAGGCGGTCTTCGAGCAGTTCCTCGCCTTCCGGCGGCGGCTGGGCATGGAGGTCCTGCCGCTGGGGGACCCGGGCACCTTCCCCGCCCTGGTCCGCCGCGCCCGCGCCGGCGCGCTGGTGCCGCTGCTCGCCGATCGCGACCTCTCCGGCAGCGGGGTCCCGGTGCGCTTCCTGGGGGAAACGGTGCGCATGGCCGCCGGGCCGGCCGTCCTGGCACTGACCGCGCGGGTGCCGCTGTTCCCCATCTCCGTCTGGTACGAGGGCCCGGCGGCCCGCCCCCGCACCCTCGTGGTGGAGGTGGGGGAGGAGGTCCGGCGGCCGCCCGCCGACCCGGCGCGCCCGGCGCGCGAGGACCGGGACGCCGCCGTGGCGGCCATGACGCAGGCCTGCGCGGACGTGCTCGCTGCCGCGGTGCGGGCCCACCCGCAGGACTGGCACGTGCTGCAGCCGGTGTTCGCCGGGGATGCACCCGCGGACGCGCCGGGGGACGCGCCGTGAGGATCGGCATCGTCTGCCCCTACTCCTTCGACGTGCCCGGTGGCGTGCAGTTCCACGTGCGCGACCTCGCCGAGCACCTCATCGGCCTCGGGCACGACGTGCGGGTCCTGGCGCCCGCCGACGACCCGGCCACCCTGCCCCCGTTCGCCGACGCGGCCGGCGGGGTCGTCGCCGTGCCCTACAACGGCTCCGTCGCGCGGCTGTCCTTCGGGCCGCTGACCGCCGCGCGGGTGCGCCGGTGGGTCGTCGAGGGGGACTTCGACGTGCTGCACGTGCACGAGCCGCTGTCGCCGAGCACGTCGCTGCTGGCCCTGTGGGCCGCGCAGCGCTCCGTCGTGGCGACCTTCCACACCGCCAACCTGCGCTCGCGCGCCATGCAGGCCGCCCACCCGCTCCTGCGGCCCAGCATGGAGAAGATCGCCGCCCGCATCGCCGTCAGCGAGGACGCCCGCCGCACCGTCGTCGAGCACGTCGGCGGCGACGCGGTGGTGATCCCCAACGGCGTCTTCACCGACCGGTTCGCCCGCGCAGCACGGCGCCCCGAGTGGTGCGGCACCCCGCAGCGGCCGGTCGTCGCCTTCGTCGGCCGCCTCGACGAGCCCCGCAAGGGCCTGGGCGTGCTGTGCGAGGCCGTGCCGCTGGTGCGCGCCGCCGTCCCCGGGGTCCGCTTCCTCGTCGCCGGCCGCGGCGACGCCGAGGCCGCGCGCGCCGCGCTGGCGGACCCGGGGGCCGTGGAGCTCCTCGGCGCCGTCGACGACGACGCCAAGCGCTCACTGCTGGCCTCCGCCGACGTGTACCTCGCGCCGCACACCGGCGGCGAGAGCTTCGGCATCGTGCTGGTGGAGGCCCTGGCGGCCGGGGCCGCGGTCGTGGCCAGCGACCTGGGCGCCTTCCGCCGCGTCCTGGACGACGGCGCGCACGGGCGGTTGTTCGCCACGGGGGACGCGGCGGGCGCCGCCCGGGCCCTGGTGGAGCTCCTGGGCGAGGCGGACGAGCGGGCACGGCTGGCGCGCGCCGGGCAACTCGCCGCCCACCGGTACGACTGGTCGGTCGTGGCCGCCGACGTGCTCGCCGTCTACGAGACGGTCCGCTCGGGGGAGTCCGCGCACCCGCCGGGCGAGCAGCGCCGGGGGGCCGTGTGAACCCCCTGGGCTGGACGCTGGCGGGGTTGCTGGTCCTGTGCCTGCTGGCCTGGTACCTGTCGGGCACGGCGCAGCGCCTGGACCGCCTGCACCGGCGGGTGGAGACCAGCCGGGCCGCGCTGGACGCCGAGCTGACCCGGCGGGCCTCGGCGGCGCTGGAGCTGGTGACGTCCGGGTTGCTGGACCCGGCCGCCTCCCTGCTGCTGGCCGACGCCGCCACCGCGAGCCTGGACGCCCCCCGCACCCCGGCGGCGCTGCGGGACGCCACGGACGCCGACGACGCGCAGCGCTGGCGCGCCGAGAGCGACCTGACGCGCGCGCTGGCCGCGGCCCTGCCGGCCGCGGGGGAGCGGGCCGGGGCGGCCGGCGGTGCGCTGCCGCAGGGCGGCGAGAGGCTCGCGCGCGTCCTGGCCGCCTCGCAGCGCGTGGGGCTCGCGCGCCGGTTCCACAACGACGCCGTCGTGCAGGCGCGGCGGCTGCGCGCCCAGCGGGTGGTCCGCTGGGGGCGGCTGGCCGGGCACGCGCGGCTGCCCGAGACGGCCGACTTCCACGACGGGACGGCGGACGGCGACGTCCTGCCCGGCTCGTAGGATGCTCCTCGAGATCCGGCTCGTCCGGAGCACCCCCCCGACACGAAGCGCGAGGACCGTGAGCACCGACCAGAGCACCCGCAGCGCCGGCAGCACCGCCCCCCGGGCGGAGACCACCGCCGGCGCGGGGCCCGTCGTGGGCACCGACCGCGTCAAGCGCGGCATGGCCGAGATGCTCAAGGGCGGCGTCATCATGGACGTGGTCACCGCCGAGCAGGCCCGGATCGCCGCCGACGCCGGCGCCGTGGCCGTCATGGCCCTGGAGCGGGTCCCCGCCGACATCCGCGCCCAGGGCGGGGTCTCGCGGATGAGCGACCCCGACGTGATCGACTCCATCGTCTCGGCGGTGTCCATCCCGGTGATGGCCAAGGCGCGCATCGGCCACTTCGTCGAGGCGCAGGTCCTGCAGTCCCTGGGCGTGGACTACATCGACGAGTCCGAGGTCCTCACCCCGGCCGACTACGCGCACCACATCGACAAGCACGCCTTCACCGTGCCCTTCGTGTGCGGGGCGACCAACCTCGGCGAGGCGCTGCGGCGCATCACCGAGGGCGCGGCGATGATCCGCTCCAAGGGCGAGGCCGGCACCGGGGACGTCTCCAACGCGGTGACGCACATGCGCACCATCCGCGCCGAGGTCAACCGGCTGCGCTCGATGGCGCCGGAGGAGCTGTACGTGGCGGCCAAGGAGATGTCCGCCCCCTACGAGCTGGTCCGCGAGGTCGCGGAGAACGGGAAGCTGCCCGTCGTGCTGTTCACCGCGGGCGGCATCGCCACACCGGCGGACGCGGCGATGATGATGCAGCTGGGCGCCGACGGCGTGTTCGTCGGCTCGGGCATCTTCAAGTCCGGCAACCCCGCGCAGCGCGCCGAGGCGATCGTGAAGGCCACCACCTTCCACGACGACCCCGACGTCGTCGCGAAGGTCTCCCGCGGGCTGGGTGAGGCCATGGTGGGCCTGAACGTCGAGGCCATCCCCGAACCGCACCGCCTGGCGCAGCGCGGCTGGTGACCCGCTGAGCGAGCAGGACCCGCTGGGGCCCGAGTGGGCCACCGCGCCCGACGGGACCCGCACCCGCAGCGCGGCCCGCGTCGTCGTCCTGGACGGCGCGGGCCGCGTCCTGCTCGTGCGCGGCACGGACCCCACCGTCCCCGGTGAAGCGTGGTGGTTCACCGTCGGCGGCGGCCGCGCCCCGGGGGAGCCCGCGCGCGAGGCCGCGGCTCGTGAGCTGCTGGAGGAGACCGGCCTGGTCGTCGCGCCCACGGACCTGATCGGCCCGGTGTGGGTGCGCGTCGCCGACTTCCCCTACCTCGGCGAGCGGTGCCGGCAGCACGAGGAGTTCTTCGTCCACCGCCTGAGCGGTGCCGCCGTCCTGCACCGCGACGGGTGGACGCCCCTGGAGGTCGAGACGATCACCGACGTGCGGTGGTGGGACGTGGGTGAGCTCTCCAGGACGGGCGACACCGTCTACCCCGAGGACCTGGCCCGGCTCGTCGCCGGACTGCCGCCCGTGTGGAGCGGCCCGGCGCAGTGCATCGACTGAGGCTCAGCGACCGCGCACCCCGGCGAAGACGTCGTCCAGCGGCCGTCCGCCCGGCGCCCGGCCGCGCTCGACGAACCACTCCCGGCCCAGCAGCCGCCGGAACAGCGGCCGCGGCAGCAGCAGCAGCAGGCCGATGCCGCGCACGCCGCGCACGCCCCCCGTCTCCGACTGGCTGGCGTGCGCCGTCAGCGCCGCCCGCTTCGCCGCGGTGTGCGCCCGCACGTCGACCCGGTGCGTGATCTCCTGCCGCGCCGTGAACCCCTCGCCGACCCGTCGAGCCGTCACCTCGCCCACCACCCCGGGCAGCAGACCCACCACGCGCAGGGCGGCACGCACCAGGGTGCGGTCCACGGTCGCCTCCAGGACGACCGGCGTCCCCGCCAGGGCCGCCGCCGCCGCTCCGCAGCGGTGCACGTGCACGTGGTCCGGGTGCCCGTAGCCGCCGCGTGCGTCGTAGCTCGTGAGGACGTCGGCGCCCTCCTGGCGCAGGACCTGCGCCAGCTCCGCGGCGACCCGCTCGACCGGCAAGCGGCTGAACACCGGCCCGTCGGCCCGGTCGTCGGCCCGGTCCTCGACAGGTGCCGCGTACCCGCTGTCGCGGTGGCCCAGCCGGACCACCCGCGCCACGCCCAGCGCACGAGCGGACCGTTCCAGCTCCCGCGCCCGGCGCTGCGCCAGCTGCCGGCCCCCCGGCCCGTCGGACAGGCCGGCGGCGCCGTCGGTCGCCACGACGAGCACCACGCGGTGACCCTCGGCCGCTGCACGCGCCAGGGTCCCTCCCGTGAGCAGGGCCTCGTCGTCCGGGTGGGCGTGGAAGGAGACCAGCACGAACCGCTCGCCGCCCGTCCGCTCCACCCGGCCAGCCTGGCACAGCCGATCGGCGGACCCGTCTCCCCCCGCGGGTGGACGCGCGGGGGCCGTGGACGGCCGCGGCCCACCCCCGGGGGGGGTGCGCCGTTCAGACCGGGGATCGACGCTCCCGGAACCGGGGGGACGCCACCCTGGTCCGGCAGCTGGGGCGGGACGACAGGACGCGGAGGGTGGTCAGGTGGCGGTGGAGCAGAGCGCGCCGACGGCGGGCGCGGGGTCGAGCCGGGGGGTGCGGGCGGCGCCGGCCCTGCCCGTGGGGCGGTTCGCCGCGGGACTGGCCGCCACCGCCGCCGCCGCGCTCGCCGTCGCGCTCCTGCCGTCGCTGCTCGGCACCACCTGGGGCGACGTGCGGGCGGTGGTGACCGAGCTGCACCCGGCGCAGCTCACCGGCCTGCTCCTGGTGTGGGTCCTGGGCCTGCTGAGCTGCTCGTGGGTGCTCACCGGTTCGCTGCCGGGGCTGTCGCGGCGCCGGGCCCTGCTGCTCAACCTCTCCGGCAGCGCGGTCTCCGGCGCGCTCCCGGCGGGCGGCGCGGTCGGGGTGTGGCTCAACACCGCCATGCTGCGCGGCTGGAGCTTCCGCGGTCGCGACATCGCCTCGTTCACCGTCACGAGCAACGTCGTGGACGTGGCCGGCAAGCTGGCCTTCTGCGTCCCCGCGCTCGTGCTCTCCCTCGCCCTCGGCGGGGTCCCGCAGCTGCCCGGTGCGGGCGCCTGGGCGGCGGCGCTGAGCGCAGCGGGTGCCGCGGGCGCCGCCCTGGCGGTCCTGGCGATCACGGCCCCGGGTGCGCGGGCGCTCGCGGGCGCCGCCGCCGCCCTCTCGCGGGCCCGGCGCGGCCGGCCCGCTCGCGCGGCTGGCGCGGCGACCAGCAGCGACGACTGGCGCGAGCGCATCGACGGCGTCCGTGCCGCCGTCGCCGGACGCCTGCGCACCGCCTGGCCGCAGCTGTCCGTCGCGGTCCTCGTCTACGTGGCGCTCCAGGCGCTGCTGCTCGTGCTGTGCCTGCGGGCCGGTGGCGTGCGGCTTCCGCTGGTGACCGTGCTGGCGGCCTTCGCCCTGGACCGCCTGGCCAGCACGCTGGCCCTGACGCCCTCCGGTGCCGGCGTGGCCGAGGCGGCCGCGTGCGCCGTCCTGGTGGGTGCCGGGGCCCCCGCCGGGCCGGTCCTGGCCGGGGTCCTGCTGTACCGGCTCCTGCTCGTCGTGCTGGAGGTGCCGGTCGGTGCGCTCGTCCTGGGCGGCTGGCTGCTGACCCGGCGCCCCGGCTCGGCCGTGTCCGCACGGGGCCCGCGGTGAACGCCGCGGTGGCGCTGCGCCCGGCCCCGGCGCTCGCCCCTCCCGGCGCCCGGCTGCGGGGGCCGCGCCCCCTGCGCGTCGTCCTGGTCAGCGACAGCTACCTGCCCCGGCTGGGGGGCATCGAGCTGCACGTGCGGGACCTGGCGACCCGGCTGTCCGCCGCCGGTCACGACGTCCACGTGCTCACCGCCACCGGTGACCTGCCCGGCGCACCGGCCGCGCCGTTCGCCGTGCACCGGCTGCAGCCGGCGGGCGTCGCCGCCCCCGTCGACCCGGTGCTGTGGACGGGCGCCGACCGCTCCGCGGTCCCCGGGCTCCTCGCCGGCGCCGACGTCGTGCACGCCCACTCCTCGGTCCTCTCGCCCCTGGCCTGGACGGCCGTGCGCCAGGCGCACCGGCTGGGCGTGCCGGCCGTGGTCACCGTGCACTCGATGCTGCCGCGCGGCAGCGCGCTGCCGCTGGCGGCCGCGCTGAGCCGCCGCCGCGCCGGCGCGGTGCGCTGGACAGCCGTCAGCGGGGCCGTCGCCGCACCGTTGCGTGCCGCCACCGGCTGCCCGGTGGACGTGCTGCCCAACGGCGTCGACCCGCTGCCGTGGCGCGAGGCGGTGCGCTGCTCGTCCCCCGGCGGTGGCGGTACCTTCACCGTCGTCACCGCCGGGCGGTTCACCGCGCGCAAGCGCCCGTTGGCGATGGTGCGGGCCCTGCGCTCGGTGCGGGCCCGGGTGCCCGCGCACGTGCGGCTGCGGGCGGTGATGGTGGGGGAGGGACCCCAGCGCGAGGCCGCCGCCGCTGCCGTCGTGCGGCACGGCCTGGCCGGCTGGGTCGAGCTGCCCGGCAGCGTGTCGCGCGGCGAGCTGGCCCGGCTGTTCGCCGCGGCGGACGCCTACGCCGCGCCGGCGGTGTGGGAGTCCTTCGGGTTGGCCGCCCTCGAGGCCCGCTGCGCCGGCCTGCCGGTGGTCGGCATGGCCGGCAGCGGGCTGGCGGAGTTCGTGACCCACGGCGTGGAGGGCGCGCTGGCCGCCGACGACCGCGACCTGGCGCGGGTGCTGGCGCGCTGGGCCGTGGACCGCGACGAGGTGCGGCGCATCCGCCGGCACAACACCGCGACGGTGCCCGCGGTCACGTGGGAGCGGGTGCTGCCCGCCGCGGTGGCGCAGTACGAGGCGGCGCGCTCCGCCCCGCTCGGGGCGGTGCCGCACGCCGCGGTGCTGCGACTGCCGTCCACGCAGGCCCCCCTGCCGGGGTGAGCGGTGCCGGTCCCTACGCTCGCCCGGTGACCCGCGAGGAACCGACGATCGGTGTGCTGGCCCTGCAGGGCGACGTCCGCGAGCACCTGGCCGCGCTGACGGCCGGCGGGGCGCGCGCGGTGGCGGTGCGCCGGGAGCGCGAGCTGGCCGGGGTGGACGGCCTCGTGCTGCCCGGCGGGGAGTCCACCACCATCGACCGCCTGCTGCGCGCCTTCGAGCTGCGTGAGCCGCTGCGCGAGCGCATCGCCGGCGGCCTGCCGGTCTACGGCTCCTGCGCGGGCATGGTCCTGCTGGCCGAGCGCGTGCTGGACGGTGCGCACGGGCAGCAGACGCTGGGTGGGCTGGACGTCACGGTGCGCCGCAACGCCTTCGGGCGGCAGGTCGAGAGCTGGGAGGAGGACCTGCCGGTGGAGGGGGTCACCGGCGCCGGGCCCGACGTGCGCGCCGTCTTCATCCGCGCCCCGTGGGTGGAGGAGGTCGGTGAGGACGTCCGGGTGCTCGCCAGGGTGGGCTCCGGCCCGGCCGCGGGTAGGATCGTCGCCGTGCGTTCCGGCGATCTGCTGGCGACGTCGTTCCACCCGGAGATCACCGGGGACGACCGGGTGCACCGGTACTTCGTGGACCTCGTGCGTGAGCGGGTCCGCGGCCGGGTGCACGAGGAGCGGCGGGTCTGAGGTCTGCCGGCAGTCAACGAGGCAGCGAGCGAACGGCGGAGGGAACAGCATGTCCGGCCACTCCAAGTGGGCGACGACCAAGCACAAGAAGGCCGTCGTCGACGCCAAGCGCGCCAAGAGCTTCGCTCGGCTGATCAAGAACATCGAGGTCGCGGCCCGCACGGGCGGCGGTGACCCCGCCGGCAACCCGACGCTCTACGACGCCATCCAGAAGGCCAAGAAGACGTCCGTGCCCGCGGACAACATCGAGCGCGCCGTCAAGCGCGGCTCGGGCGCCGAGGCCGGCGGGGCCGACTGGCAGACGATCATGTACGAGGGTTACGGCCCCAACGGCGTGGCGATGCTCGTCGAGTGCCTCACCGACAACAAGAACCGCGCGGCCATGGAGGTCCGCACGGCGATGACGCGCAACGGCGGCTCGATGGCCGACCCCGGCAGCGTGGCCTACATGTTCAGCCGCAAGGGCGTCGTCGTCATCGGCAAGGAGGGCACCGACCTCACCGAGGACGACGTCCTCGCCGCCGTCCTGGAGGCCGGCGCCGAGGAGGTCACCGACCAGGGCGACACCTTCGAGGTCGTCTGCGAGCCCACCGACCTCGTCGCCGTGCGGGAAGCGCTGCAGGCCGCTGGTGTGGACTACGACTCCGCCGACGCCAGCTTCGTGCCCAGCGTGCAGGTGCCGCTGGACGCCGAGGGCGCCGCCAAGGTGTTCCGCCTCGTCGACGCCCTCGACGACTGCGACGACGTGCAGAACGTCTTCGCCAACTACGACGTCTCCGACGACGTGATGGCGGCCCTCGAGGACGCCTGAGCCGCTCCCCGCGCCCGCGGGCCCGGCACGGCCCCCACCTCGCCGCGTGCGAGGCTGGGGGCCGTGCGCGTCCTCGCCGTCGACCCCGGCCTCACCCGTTGCGGGCTGGGGGTGGTGGAGGCCGTCGGCACGGGGCCGGGCGCCGCGAGCGGCCGGCGGGTGCGCATGGTCGCCGTCGGGGTCGTGCGCACGCCCTCCGTCGATCCGGTGCCGCAGCGCCTGCTCGCCGTCGCCGAGGGGCTGGAGCGGTGGCTGGACGAGCACGCCCCCGACGTGGTGGCCGTCGAGCGGGTCTTCGCCCAGGCCAACGTCCGTTCGGTGATGGGCACCGCCCAGGCCGCCGGGCTCGTGCTGGTCGCCGCCGCCCGCCGCGGGCTGCCGGTGGCGATGCACACCCCCAGCGAGGTCAAGGCCGCCGTCACCGGTTCCGGGCGCGCCGACAAGGAGCAGGTGACGGCGATGGTGACCCGCATCCTCGGCCTGGACAGCCCGCCCCGGCCGGCCGACGCGGCCGACGCCCTGGCCCTGGCCCTGTGCCACCTGTGGCGCGGGTCCGCCACGACCCGGCTGGAGGCCGCCGCCCACGGGGCGCTGGTCACCGGGCGCCGCAACGGCTATGCCGAGGCCGCCCGGGCCGCGGCCCGTCGACCGGTGGCTCGCCGGCCGCGCTGAACGCCGCCGGAGCGGTCCGGCGACCGACGGACCGGGAGAGGGGTTCAGCCGCGGCGGTGCGGCAGCGCGGCCGCCAGGGTCAGGGCGGCGGCCACCACGTCCTCCACCAGGGCGGCCTCCACGTCCGGCACCCGCTGCCCGGCCCACGCGCGCCAGGCCGCCCCCGCGTACGAGCCGGCCACGGCGCCCGTCACCCCGGCCAGCGCCGGCAGCACCGCCCGGGCGTGCTCGCGCCGCGCCAGGGCGGCCCCGCCCACCAGGCCCGAGGCCAGTCGGACGGGCAGGCCGGCGGCGCTGAGCCGGCTGGGCGTGGTGGGCAGCTTGTCGGCCAGCAGTTCACCGCCCACCGCCAGGGAGCTCAGCGCCGCCGCCGGCGCGCCGCCGGGCAGCGCGCCGGCACCGGTGGACAGCAGCAGCGGCCCGGCCAGACCCAGGGAGCTGCGCCCGCCCGCCGCCACGCCCAGCAGCGCGCTGCGCAGCAGCAGGCCCGCCGAGGCGTGGGAGCGGCCCTGCGCGGCGGGCTCCTGCCCCCGGGGGTGCCGCGCGGTCGAGCTGCGACCCCCGAGGGACGGCAGGTCCAGGACCGCGGTGCGTCCGGGCCGGGGAGCGGGGTCCAGCGCGCGCAGCGTCGCGTGGGTGGTCAGGCCGTACGCGAGGTGCGGCACGGCGTCGGAGACCCAGTCCGCCCTCGTCCAGGTGCGCAGGTCGGTGACCCCCAGGGCGTGCGCCGGCAGGTCGGTGGCCGCCATCGCCAGCGCCCCGGTGACCACGCCGCCGATCCCGGCGGGCATCCGCAGCCCCGCGGCCCGGGCGAACCCGACGAGCTTGCCCACGCCGACACCGGCGGCGTAGCCGGACAGCGCGCCCAGCGCGGTGGTGCGGTGCTCGCGCTCGGGACCGCGGCCGCCGATCGGCCGGTCCAGGCGCTCGGCGAGGGCGGTGACCGTCTGCTCGGGCACGGTGCTCGGCGCACGGCCGCGCCGGGCCATGTCACCGTACGTGACGGCGTTCAGGACGGTGGTGCCGGCTGCGCCGGCCACGGCACCGGCGAGGACGGTGTGGATCGGACGGCGGGGGCGGGGGCTCGCGGGGTGTCGGCTCACCGCGCCACTGTGCTGCGGCCGCGCGCCGTCGGCCACCCGACCGGAGCCCGCACCGGCGGCGGTGCCGCTGCGGGCTCCGGCGCGGGTGCCGGCCCCTCAGCCGAGCTGCTCGCGCAGGAACGCCGTGGTGCGCGCCCAGGCCAGTTCGGCCGCCTCGCGGCGGTAGCCGGCCCGCTCGTCGTTGTAGAAGGCGTGCGGCGCCGGGTACACGTGGAAGGTCGGCTCCACCCCCGAGTGCCGGCGGATCCGCTCCGCGGCGGCCCGCACCCCCTCCAGCGGCACCGAGGCGTCCTCCTCGCCGAAGTGGCCCAGCACGGCAGCGCGCAGGCCCGAGTAGTCGGTGTCCGGGCCGGGCACGCCGTACCAGGGCACGGCCGCGCCGACCCGCTCGCCCTGCTGCGCCGCCAGGGTCAGCACGAACGCCCCGCCCATGCAGAAGCCGACCGCCCCCACGGTGGGCGAGGTCGTCTCGGGCCGCTCCAGCAGGTACGTCACCGCGCCGGCCAGGTCGCGGGTGGCGCGCTCGACGGGCAGCTCGGTGAGCAGGCGCGCGGCCTCGGCGGAGTCGTGGGTGGTCCGCCCCCCGTACAGGTCGGGCGCCAGGGCGACGAAGCCGTCGGCGGCGAGGCGGTCGACGACGGCGACGACGTGGTCGGTCAGCCCCCACCACTCCTGCACGACGACCACGCCCGGCCCGCTGCCGGTTCCGGGCACGCGCAGGTAGCCGTGCGCGTGGCCGCTGCCGGTGGCCGACTCGAAGGTCACGTTCTGCCGGGGGTTCCGGTGCTGCTCGTGGCTCACGGGGCGATCGTGCCCTGCCTGCTCGTGCTCCGCGCGGGCGGTGTCGGCGCGCCTCGCGGCGCTGTCGGACCCGCTCGTTAACCTCGGCTCGTACAGGTGTTCGCGCGGGCGTGCCCCGCGCCGGGGGTGGAGGTCGTGTGATCGCGTCGGTGCGCGGGCGGGTGCTCGCGGTGCGTCTGGACTCCGCCGTCCTCGAGGTGGGCGGGGTCGGTCTGCTCGTGCAGGCCGCCCCGGCCACGCTCGCGGGGCTGCGGGTCGGCGAGGAGGGCGTGCTCGCGACCAGCCTGGTGGTGCGCGAGGACTCCCTGACGCTGTTCGGCTTCGCCGACACCGACGAGCGGGAGGTCTTCGAGGCGCTGCAGACGGTCTCCGGCGTCGGGCCGCGCCTCGCGCTGGCGATGCTCGCCGTCCACCGCCCGGACGGGCTGCGCGCCGCCGTGGCCGCCGAGGACCACGCCGCGCTGGTGCGGGTGCCGGGCATCGGCAAGAAGGGCGCGCAGCGCATCTGCCTGGAGCTGGGCGACCGGCTGGGCCCGCCCAGCGGTGCGCCGCTCGAGCAGGCCCCCGCCCCCGCCGACGCCGACGACGCCCGCCGCCAGCAGGTCGTCGACGCCCTGGCCGGGCTGGGCTACCCGCTCAAGCAGGCCGGCGACGCCGTCGACGCCGTGGCCGCTCAGGACGCCGGCGGGGTGAGCGACGTGCCCGCCGCGCTGCGGGCGGCCCTGCGCCACCTGTCGGGGCGCTGAGGTGGGCACCGGGACGCGGGGGGAGGACGACGTGAGCGAGCGGATCGTCACGCCGGGCGCCGACAACGGCGAGCGCGCCGCGGAATCGGCCCTGCGCCCGCACGGGCTGGAGGAGTTCGTCGGCCAGAAGGTGGTGCGCGAGCAGCTCTCGCTCGTGCTGGACGCGGCCAGGGCCCGTGGCGGCACCAGCGACCACGTGCTCTTCTCCGGCCCGCCGGGGCTGGGCAAGACGACCCTGGCGATGATCGTCGCCTCGGAGATGGGTGCCCCGCTGCGCCAGTCCAGCGGGCCGGCGATCCAGCACGCCGGCGACCTGGCCGCCGTGCTCAGCTCGCTGGACGAGGGCGAGGTGCTCTTCCTCGACGAGATCCACCGCATGGCCCGGCCGGCGGAGGAGATGCTCTACATGGCGATGGAGGACTACCGCGTCGACGTCATCGTCGGCAAGGGCCCCGGTGCCACCGCCATCCCGCTGGAGCTGCCGCGCTTCACGCTGGTGGGCGCCACCACGCGCGCCGGGCTGCTGCCGGCGCCGCTGCGCGACCGGTTCGGCTTCACCGGCTACCTGGACTTCTACACGCCCGAGGAGCTGGTGCAGGTGCTGCGCCGCTCCGCGGCGCTGCTGGGGGTGCAGCTGACCGCGGAGGGCGCCGCCGAGATCGGGCGCCGCTCGCGCGGCACCCCGCGCATCGCCAACCGGTTGCTGCGCCGCGTGCGCGACTGGGCGCAGGTGCGCGGCTCCGGCCTGGTGGACCGCCGCGCGGCGCGCGCCGCGCTCGAGGTCTACGAGGTGGACGAACGCGGCCTGGACCGCCTGGACCGCGCCGTGCTGGACGCGCTGTGCCGCCGCTTCGGCGGCGGCCCGGTGGGCCTGTCGACGCTGGCGGTGGTGGTGGGGGAGGAGGCCGAGACCGTCGAGACGGTCGCCGAGCCGTTCCTGGTGCGCGAGGGGCTGCTGGGCCGTACGCCCCGCGGCCGCGTGGCGCTGCCCGAGACCTGGGCGCACCTGGGCCTGACACCGCCGCGGGACGCCGCCTGGCAGCTGCCCGTGGACCTCGCCGGCGAGCAGGACGAGGACGCGCCCGGCACGTGAAGCGGGCGCGCCGGTGTCCGGAGCCGTCCGGGTGATCCGTCTAGACTGCGCGGGCGGGTCGGACGGCCGGCGCCGGCCGGGTGCGGAACCCGCGACGGGCGCGCACCGTCGGCCCGTCGTGCCGGCACCGGGTCGGCGCGTGTGCCGGTGAGCCGTCGAACCCACCGGTGCGGAGAGGGATGTCGTGGGTGGTGGCGGCGGTAGCCAGCTGATCTTCCTTCTGCTGATGGTCGGCCTGCTGGTCTTCATGTTCAGCCGGACGCGCAAGCAGCAGCGGGCCCAGGTGGAGATGCAGAGCAGCGTCGGCCCGGGCGCGGAGGTCATGACGACCTCGGGCACCTACGGCACGGTGGTCGCCGTCGACGGCGACGTGGTGGTCCTGGAGCTGGCGCCGGGCGTGCAGACCCGATGGGCGCGCCGCGCCGTCGCCCGCGTGGTGACCCCTGGCGTCGGCCCGGTGGACCCGGCCGGCCCGATCCCCGGTGCCACCGCGGCCGGCCCCGGCGGCGAGGGTGGGCTGGACCTGCGCAAGCCCGCCGCGGGGTCGGACGACGACCCGGCCGACGGTGGCGCCCATCGCCCCTGAGGCGTCCGCGCTGTCCCCGGTCCGCTCACAGCGGTCACTGGTATGACAGTGGCTATCGACCAAGAGTGACAAGATTGCGCTGACCGGGTGACGATCGTCTCCGGGTGAGCCCCGTCCCGAGGTACCCAGTGTCCAACGACAGGCCCCCGCGCGTGCGCCGCAGCGCACCCCTCCGCCGTCCTCGCCCCGGCCGCACCCTGGTGCTGCTGGTGGTCCTGGTGGCTCTTCTGTTCGGTGCCGTCGGTGCCGGCTCGATCTGGGGGAGCGCACGGTGGGCCCCGGGCCTGGCCCTCGACCTCGAGGGCGGCACCCAGGTCGTGCTCACCCCGCTCGCCGTCGACGGCGGTGAGGTCGACAGCGAGCAGGTGCAGCGCGCCGCGAACATCATCCGCCAGCGCGTGGACGCCACCGGCCTGTCCGAGTCGCAGGTGCAGGTGCAGGGTGGGCAGAACATCACCGTCTCCATCCCCGGCCAGGCCACCCGCGAGCAGCTGGACCTCATCGCCCGGTCCGCGCAGCTGCGCATGCGCACGGTGCTGTACGCCGAGCCGGTGACCGCCGCGATGGAGCCCGAGCCCAGCGTGGAGCCGAGCACGGAGCCCACCGCTGAGCCCACCGCTGAGCCGACCGACGCCGCCACGGCGACCCCCGAACCCACCCAGAGCGCCGACGGCGCCGCCGCACCGGCGGCGCTGCAGCAGGCCACCACGGCTCCGGCCGAGCCCGCGGTGCCCGCCACCCCGGCGCCCACGCCCCCCTCGCTGACCGAGCTCGCCACCCCCCGGCCCACCCCGGGGCCGGGTCAGCCCAGCGCGTCCCCCACCCCGGCGCCCACCGACGCCAGCGACGACGCCTGGCTCTCCAGCCCCGGCCTGGTGGAGGTCTTCCAGAACCTCGACTGCTCCGACCCGGAGCAGCGCAGCGGCGGCCTCGTGGACGACCCCGACCTGCCGCTGGTCACCTGCGACCAGGACGGCACCGAGAAGTACGTGCTCGGGCCCGCCGTGATCGAGGGCACCCAGCTCACCGACGCCACCGCCGGCCAGGAGCGCAACGACCAGGGCTACGCCACCGGCGGCTGGGCCGTGCAGCTGTCCTTCAACGCCAGTGGTGACGCGGTGTTCGAGGAGCTGACGGCGCGCATCTCGCAGCTGAGCGAGCCCAAGAACCGCTTCGCCGCGGTCCTGGACGGACTGGTGGTCACCGCACCGGTGGTCGGTCAGACGATCGTGGGCGACCCGGAGATCACCGGCAACTTCACCCAGGAGAGCGCGGACGCGCTGGCCCAGCAGCTGAAGTTCGGCGCCCTGCCGCTGTCGTTCGAGGTGCAGACGGAGGAGCAGATCTCCGCGACGCTGGGCGAGGACCAGTTGCGCAACGGCCTCATCGCCGGGCTCATCGGCCTGCTGCTCGTCGTCGTCTACTCGCTGGTGCAGTACCGGGCCCTGGGCCTGGTCACGGTCGGCAGCCTGGTGCTGGCCGCGGCGCTCACCTACGGCGTGATCCTGCTGCTGAGCTGGCTGCAGGGCTTCCGGCTCAGCCTGGCGGGCGTGGCCGGCCTCATCGTCGCCGTCGGCATCACCGCCGACTCGTTCATCATCTACTTCGAGCGCGTGCGCGACGAGATCCGCGACGGGCGCGTGCTCACCTCCGCGGTGGAGGCCGGCTGGCGCCGGGCGCGCCGCACGATCCTCGTCTCGGACGCGGTGAGCCTGCTGTCGGCGGTCGTGCTGTTCGTCCTGGCGGTGGGCAACGTGCGCGGTTTCGCCTACACCCTGGGCATCACCACCCTCATCGACCTCCTCGTCGTCGTGCTCTTCACGCACCCGGTCGTGGCGCTGCTGGCGCGCACGAAGTTCTTCGGCGGCGGCCACAAGCTGTCCGGTTTCGACCCCGAGCACCTGGGCTCGGTCGTGGCGCGCCACGCGCTGCACCACGGGGCGCACCGGCCCACGGTCGCCGAGCGGCGCGCCGCTGAGCGGGCCCGCGCCGACGGCGGCGAGCAGCAGGACGACGCGGTCACCACCACGACCGCCGCGGACGACAGGAGCGACGCCTGATGGGCATGGCAGACCTGGGCAACCGGCTCTACACCGGTGAGTCCTCCTTCGACTTCGTGGGCCGGCGCAAGCTCTGGTTCCTCGTCGCCGCGCTCTGCGTGGCCGTCTCGGCGGTGCTGCTGGTCAAGCCCGGCCTGAACTTCGGCATCGAGTTCGAGGGCGGCTCGCAGTTCCGGGTCAGCGAGTCCAGCGACACCCAGGCCGCCCGCGAGGCCGTCGAGTCGGTGCTGCCCGGCACCGTGCCCGAGGTGACGCAGGTGGGCACCGACGGCGTGCGCGTGCAGACCGAGACGGTCAGCACCGCGCAGCTTGACCAGATCCGCCAGGAGCTGGCCACCGCGCTGGACGTGCCGCTGGAGAACGTGACGTCCTCCGCGGTCGGGCCGAGCTGGGGCGCCGACGTGACCGACAAGGCCCTCACCGCTCTGGTGATCTTCTTCGTCCTCGTCTCGATCATCATGGCGCTGTACTTCCGCACCTGGGCCATGGCGCTGGCCTCGATGGTCGCCCTCGTGCACGACCTCGTCATCACCGCCGGCGTGTACGCCCTCGTCGGCTTCGAGGTCACCCCCGCCTCGGTCATCGGCTTCCTCACCATCCTGGGGTACTCGCTGTACGACACCGTCGTCGTCTTCGACAAGGTGCGCGAGAACACCACCGAGGCGTTCGAGGACCGGGACGCGACCTTCGCGCAGGCGGCGAACCTCGCGGTCAACCAGACCGTGGTGCGGTCGGTGAACACCACCGTGGTGGCGCTCCTGCCGGTGGCGGCGATCCTGTTCATCGGCGACCTCCTGCTGGGCGCCGGCACGCTGCGCGACATCAGCTTGGCGCTGTTCGTCGGCACGCTCGTGGGCGCCTACTCCTCGATCTTCGTGGCCACGCCCCTGCTGGTGGCGCTGCGCTCGCGCGAGCCCCGCGTGCGTGCGCTGGAGGCCGACGTGCGCGAGCGGGACGCGGCCGGAGTCGAGCAGGGTGGCAGCGGTGCGACGACCGCCGGGGGCACCGCGTGAACGGGCCCGTGCCGGTCGTGCCCGACGCCGAGCGCGTGGCCGGGATCGTCGAGTCCGGTCTGCGCACCGTGCCCGACTTCCCCAGTCCAGGCGTGCAGTTCAAGGACATGACGCCCCTGCTGGCCGACGCCGCCGGTTTCGCGGCGGTGGTGGCCGCGCTGGCGGAGGTGGCGCGCAGCTCGGGCGCCGGTGCGGTCGCCGGCGTGGAGGCGCGCGGGTTCATGCTCGCCGCCCCGGTCGCCGAGCGCTGCGGGCTGGCGTTCTGGCCGGTGCGCAAGGCGGGCAAGCTGCCCGGGCCGGTGCTGCGCCGCGAGTACGCCCTGGAGTACGGCACGGCGGCGCTGGAGCTGCGCGGCGACCTCGTGACCCCCGGGCAGCGCGTGCTCGTGGTCGACGACGTCCTGGCCACCGGTGGCACGGCCCGGGCCGCCTGCGAGCTGGTGGAGGAGGCCGGTGCGCACGTGGCGGCGCTGGTCGTCCTGCTGGAGCTGAGCGCGCTGGGTGGTCGCGCCCAGCTGGGCGAGCGCCCCGTCGTGGCGCTCAGCACCTCCTGACGCTCCGTCGCCCGTCCCGGTCCGCGCACGGTCCCGCCGGCTCTTAGACTGGCCGTTCGCGGACGGGAGGATCGCCATGGCGGACGGCACGGGCACCGAGGGCCGAACTGCTGGGGTGCGCCCCGCGGGCACCGGCGATGCGACCGTGCCCTCGGGTGCTGCGGCGGCCGCCCCTGCGGCGCCCTCGCCCGCACCGTCATCCGTGCTGCCGGCGTCGGCGGCCGCCGCCCACCCGGCCCCGTCCGTCGCGCGGCCCGCCGGCCCGGAGCGCCGTCGCACCGGCGGGCGGCAGGCCGAGGTGCCCCACACCGGCCCCGTCACCGCCAGCCGCATGCTCTCCCGCCTGGCCCGCTTCGGCCAGCACCGGCAGTCCAACGTCTCCCCGGTGCTGGAGCCGCTCCTGCGGACCGTGCGGATGACCCACCCCAAGGCGGACCTGAGCGTCGTCGAGCGCGCCTTCGACCGCGCCGAGAACGCTCACGACGGTCAGCGACGCAAGAGCGGTGACCCGTACATCACCCACCCCGTGGCCGTGGCGACGATCCTCGCCGAGCTCGGCATGACACCCTCGACGCTGGCCGCGGCCCTGCTGCACGACACCGTGGAGGACACCGACTACTCCCTCGAGGACCTGCGCCGGGAGTTCGGTGCCGAGATCGCCCAGCTCGTCGACGGCGTCACCAAGCTCGACAAGGTCACCTACGGCGAAGCGGCCCAGTCCGAGACG
This sequence comes from Kineococcus esterisolvens, assembly GCF_050871405.1. Taxonomy (NCBI): domain Bacteria; kingdom Bacillati; phylum Actinomycetota; class Actinomycetes; order Kineosporiales; family Kineosporiaceae; genus Kineococcus; species Kineococcus esterisolvens. The sequence continues at coordinate 39,329 of NZ_JBJLRI010000020.1, read as the reverse complement.
GTCCGCAAGATGATCGTGGCGATGGCCAAGGACATCCGCGTCCTGGTCATCAAGCTCGCCGACCGCCTGCACAACGCCCGGACCTGGCGGTACGTCCCGGCGGCCTCCGCGGAGAAGAAGGCTCGCGAGACCCTGGAGATCTACGCCCCGCTGGCCCACCGGCTGGGCATGAACACCATGAAGTGGGAGCTGGAGGACCTGGCGTTCGCCACGGTCTACCCCAAGGTCTTCGACGAGATCGTGCGGCTGGTCGCCGATCGAGCGCCCGCCCGCGAGGAGTACCTGGCCGGGGTGCGCACCCAGATCGAGGAGGACCTCAAGAGCGCCCGGGTGCGGGCCACCGTGACGGGCCGGCCCAAGCACTACTACTCGATCTACCAGAAGATGATCGTGCGGGGCCGGGACTTCGCGGAGATCTACGACCTGGTCGGCGTGCGCGTCCTGGTCGACTCGGTGCGCGACTGCTACGCGGTCCTCGGTGCCCTGCACGCGCGGTGGAACCCGGTGCCCGGCCGGTTCAAGGACTACATCGCGATGCCCAAGTTCAACATGTACCAGTCGCTGCACACGACGGTCATCGGGCCCGAGGGCAAGCCCGTGGAGATCCAGATCCGGACCTTCACGATGCACCGCCGCGCCGAGTACGGCGTCGCCGCGCACTGGAAGTACAAGGACGACCCGAACGCCACGGGCGGTAAGCGCGACAACGAGATGGAGTGGCTGAAGTCCGTCGTGGACTGGCAGCGGGAGTCGCCCACCAGCGACTTCCTGGACGATCTGCGCTTCGAGATCAACGCCGGGCAGGTGTTCGTCTTCACCCCCAAGGGTGACGTGCGCGAACTGCCCGCCGGGTCCACTCCGGTCGACTTCGCCTACGCCGTGCACACCGAGGTCGGCCACCGCACCATGGGCGCCCGGGTCAACGGACGTCTCGTGCCGCTGGACTCCACGCTGGACAACGGCGACCTGGTGGAGATCTTCACCTCCAAGGCCGACGGCGCCGGCCCCAGCCGTGACTGGCTGCAGTTCGTCAAGTCGCCCCGGGCGCGCAACAAGATCAAGCAGCACTTCTCCAAGGAGCGCCGCGAGGAGGCGATCGACCTCGGCAAGGACGAGATCGCCCGCGCCATGCGCAAGCAGCACCTGCCGCTGCAGCGCCTCATGTCGCACGACTCGCTGCTCGCGGTGGCCCGCGAGCTGAACCTCGCCGACGTCTCGGCGCTCTACGCCGCGGTCGGGGAGAAGCACGTCTCCGCCCAGCACGTGGTGGAGAAGCTCATCGTCGCCGTCGGCGGCGAGGCGGCCGTCGAGGAGGACCTCGCCGAGGCCACCACCCCCGGTGCGGCGCGCAGCGGCCGCGCCGGCGGGGACGCGGGCATCGTCGTCAACGGCAGCGACGACGTGTGGGTCAAGCTGGCCCGCTGCTGCACGCCGGTGCCCACCGACCCCATCGTGGGGTTCGTCACCCGCGGAGCCGGGGTGTCCGTGCACCGCCAGGACTGCGAGAACGTCACGCGCCTGCGCCGCGAGCCGGAACGCATCGTGGACGTGGAGTGGGCATCGGCCACCTCCACCTCCGGCGGCTCCCGGTTGTTCCTGGTGCAGATCCAGGTGGAGGCCCTCGACCGCGCGCGGCTCCTGTCCGACGTGACCCGTGTCCTGTCGGACAACCACGTGAACATCCTGTCCGCGACTGTCAGCACCAGCCGCGACCGCGTGGCGGTGTCGAAGTTCTCCTTCGAGATGGCCGAGCCGAACCACCTGGGGCACGTGCTCAACGCGGTGCGCCGCGTCGACGGCGTCTTCGACGCCTACCGGGCCTGACGCGCGCCGGCACAGCACGAGCGCTCCCGCCCGTCTCACGTAGGCGCCGCCAGGACCCGGCGAGCGGTGCGCACGTGTGCCCGGCCCCGGGCGCGCGCCGCGGCCGAGGCGACGTCGTCGCCGCTCAGCCCGGCCGCCGACAGCAGTTCGCGCAACCGTGACGCGCTGCGGGGGTCCCGGGCGGCGACGTCCAGCAGCGTGCGGGCCGGTGTGGTGAGCGCCAGGCCCGCCACCTGACCGACGTCCTCCTCCTCCAGCCGGCAGCGCGAGGACACCAGCCTGACCCCACCCGCGGACGCGTGGCGCGCTGCACTGCGCCGCACGATCTGCACCTGCTGCGGAGGGGGCAGCGGCGCACCGGCGTGCACCCACGCCGCCGCGGTGCCCACGACCACGGCCCCCGCCGGCACCAGCAGCGCCAGCGCACGGGACCGCACCACGGCGTCCACGCGGACGTCGGTGCCGACGACCACGTCACCGACCAACCGACGCAGCAGCCCTTCGCGCACGTCCCGCGACACCGCCGCCCGCGCGGCCGGTGACGCGCCTGGCAGCCACGGTTGCGCGGGGTCCGGGCAGCGACCGCGCACCAGCAGGTCGCTCAGCCAGGCGGGGGAGGTCTCGAGGACGGGCACCGCGCCAGTGCACCGCACCCGCCGCGGCACCGGCTCGGCGCCGCGCAAGCCTGTGGACGGGGCCGGGACGCCACGGGCCTGTGGGCACCGCGGCGTCCCGACGGGGTCAGCGCCCCGTGTCGCGCAGCGCCGCCTGAGCGGCGTCCAGCCACGCCCGCCGGGCCCGGAGGGCCTCCTCGGCGCGGGCCAGGGCACGGGCGTCGCCACGGGAGCGGGCCTGCTCCACGTCGGCCTCCAGGTCCCGGATGGCCGACTCGAGCTGGCTGGCCAGCCCACCCGCGCGGGCCTGCGCCTCGGGGTTGCTGCGGGCCCAGCGGGCCTGCTCGGCGTCGCGCACCGCGGTCTCCACCGCCCGCAGACGGCCCTCGACCCGGTTCAGGTCCGCGCGCGGCACCTTGCCGGCGGCCTCCCAGCGGTCCTGGATGCTGCGCAGGGCGGCCTTCGCGGCGCCCAGGTCCTTCACGGGCAGCAGCGCCTCGGCCTCGACGAGCAGCTCCTCCTTGACGGCCAGGTTGTCGCGGAACTCCTCGTCCACCGCGTCGTTCGCGGCGCTGCGCGCGGCGAAGAACACGTCCTGGGCGGCGCGGAAGCGCTCCCACAGGGCGTCGTCGTCCTTGCGGCCCAGTCGGCCGGCGGCCTTCCACCGGTCCATCAGCGTGCGGTAGGCGGTGGTGGTGCCGCGCCAGTCCGTCGACGTCGACAGCGCCTCCGCCTCGGCGACGAGCTTCTCCTTCTCCGCCCGCGTGCTCGCGCGCTGCTCGCCCAGGGCGGCGAAGTGGTGCCGGCGCACCTTGTCGAAGGCGCTGCGGGCGTGGCTGAAGCGCTTCCACAGCTCGTCCTCGCTGCGCTTGTCCAGCCGGCCCTCGCGCTGGGCGGCCTTCCACTCCTCGAACAGCTCCCGCAGGCGCTCACCGGCGGCGCGCCACTGGACCTTCTCGGGGTCCTGGGCGGCGATGCCCTCGGCCTCCTCCACGATCGCCACGCGCGCCGCGCGCAGCCGCTCGCGGTTGGCCGCCCGCGCCCGGTCGGCGGCGGCGCGCGCCTCGTCGGCGATGGTCGCCAGCGCCTCCACGCGCGCGGTCAGCGCGTCCAGGTCGCCCACGGCGCGCGTCTCGGCCAGTGCGGTGCGCAGGGCGCTGACCCCGCTGACGATGTCCTTGCCGGCCAGCTCGGTGCTGCGCAACCGCTGCTCGAACAGGTCGACCTGGGCGACGAGCTCCTCGTACTTGCGCACGAAGTACGCCACCGCCTCCTCGGGCGTGGCGTCCGGGTACTGCCCGACCTCGTGCTCGCCGTCTGCCCGGCGCACCCAGACCGTGCCGTTCTCGTCGACGCGGCCGAAGGCCGCCGCGGCCTCGCGGTCCACGGACGTGGCGTGCACGGCCTCCACGGCCGGCGGCTCGGCGGCCGGGTCGTCGGGCAGCGCGCGCGGTGCAGCGGGCGGCACCGGGCGGGGGGCGGGCCGGCCGGCCATCGCCGCGGGGGAGGGGCGCGCCGCCGCGGCGTCGGCGGCGTCGCGAGCGCCGGTCACGGCGTCCTCGGCGAGCTCGGGCGCCTCCGCGCTGACGGCGGGCACCGCCTCCTCGGTGGGGTCCTCCGCGCTGACGGCGGGCTCGGGCGCCTCCGCGCTGACGGCGGGCTCGGGCGCCTCCGCGCTGACGGCGGGCACCGCCTCCTCGGCGGGGTCCTCCGCGGGGCTCTGCGCGGGTTCGCCGGCGGCGACCTGCGGCTCCTGGTCCGCGCCCTGCGTCGTCGTGGGGTCGCTGGGGGTGTCCTGAACGTCCTGGGGGGACGCCGGCTCCTGGGGCTGCTCGCTCACCCGCCGCAGTCTAGGTGCCGCGCTCCCCGGACGGCGCAGGCGATCACCCCGAGTCCCCGTCCGATCGCCGCGGGTGGTCGTGCACGGGGTGCGCGGTGGGCGCTGCGCGGGCCTTCGGCCTGGCCCGGTCCCCTCCCCGGTCCTAGGCTCGGCGGCGTGCTCGTGGAGACCGTGGAGGCGGCCGTCGCCGGGACGAACTGCTACGTGCTCGCCCCGGCGGCCGGGGAGGAGTGCGTGGTCGTCGACCCCGGCGTCGACGTCGTCGACCGGCTCGCCGAGGTGCTGCGCCGGCACCGGTTGCGCCCGGCGGCCGTGCTGCTGACCCACGGGCACTTCGACCACACCTGGTCGGTCACCCCGGTCTGCGGTGCGCACGGCGTCGCGGCGACCATCCACGCCGACGACGCCCACCGGCTGCGCGACCCCCTGGAGGGGATGGGCCCGCAGCTGCGCGCGGCCCTGCAGGCCTCGGGCGCCGGGGCCTGGCGCGAGCCCGACGACGTGGTGACCGTCGGCGACGGCGCCCGCCTGGACGTGGCCGGTCTCGACGTCACGGTCAGCCACGCCCCCGGGCACACCGAGGGCTCTGTGCTGTTCGGCGTGGCCCGCCCGGGCGAGCCGGACCTGCTGCTGGCGGGGGACGTGCTGTTCGCCGGGTCCGTCGGGCGCACCGACCTGCCCGGAGGGGACGGCGAGGCGATGCTGCGCAGCCTGGCCACCCGGGTCCTGCCGCTCGACGACGCCACCGACGTCCTGCCCGGTCACGGGCCGGCCACCACGATCGGCCGCGAGCGCGCCGCGAACCCCTGGCTGCGGCAGCTGCGGGGCTGACCGCGCCGCCGCCCGGCTCAGTCGGCCACGGAGATCCCGAGGTGGTCCGCCAGCAGCGGCGCCAGGCGCAGCAGTTGCACGCCGGAGACGACCAGCCCCCGCAGCCCGTCCACGCCGCTGACGCCCTCCAGGTCGCTGTCGGACACGTCCACGTCCGCCAGGCGCGCCGAGGACGCCTCCAGCGCACCCAGCCGGCAGTCCTCGAAGCGCACCCGTTGCCAGCGCGCGCCGGTCGCGTCCACGTCCCGCAGGTCGCAGCCGGTGAAGGTGACGTCGGTCAGGCGCGACTCGCGCAGGTCCGCGAAGTCGACCCGCCCGCCGGTGAGCGACACCCGCGTGAGCGTGGCGCCCGGCGCCGACAGGGCGCCCACCCGCACCTGCTGCAGCGCGCACTCCTGCCAGGAGGACGAGCGCAGCGACAGCGACGTGGCGGCCAGTCCGCTGACGCGGCAGTCCACGAACCTGGCCCCGGTCAGCACCGCCCCGTCGCCGCGGCAGTCCTGCAGCAGGCAGCTCAGGAACCGGGCGTCGGTGGCGTCCACCCCCGACAGGTCCAGCCCCTCGAGGAGCAGGTCGTCGTGGGCGGCACCGGCCGCGGGCGGGCCGCCGGCCGGCAGCAGGTCGGCGGCGGCGGGCAGGTCCGGGTGCGCGGGCGCCGGGCGGCGCGGTGCGGTGCGGCTCACGGGGGCCAGCGTGGCGCACGCCACCGACGCACCGCCCGCCGCCGCGCGTGCCCGCACGTCCGTAGGATCGTCGTCGCGCACCACCGCGCACTGACGACGAGAGGACCCCCCGTGCTCCGCACCCACGAGGCCGGCGCCCTGCGCGCCGGCCACGCAGGCCAGACCGTCACGCTCACCGGCTGGGTGGCGCGGCGGCGCGATCACGGCGGCGTGGCGTTCCTGGACCTGCGCGACGCCTCGGGCGTCGTGCAGGTGGTCGCGCGCGACGAGATCCTCGACGCGGGTGGCGCCCACGAGCTGCGCAACGAGTACTGCGTGCGCATCACCGGCGAGGTGCGGCTGCGCCCGGAGGGCAACGAGAACCCGGCCATCCCCACCGGTGCGGTCGAGGTCGACACCACCGCGCTGGAGGTCCTCAGCGAGGCCGCGCCGCTGCCGTTCCAGATCGACGACACCCTCAACGTCGGCGAGGAGGTGCGGCTGAAGCACCGCTACCTGGACCTGCGCCGCAGCTCCCCGGCGCGCGCGCTGAAGCTGCGCAGCGAGGCGAGCCGCGCTGCCCGCGCCGTGCTGGAGGAGCACCGCTTCACCGAGGTGGAGACGCCGACCCTGACCCGCTCCACCCCCGAGGGCGCGCGCGACTTCATCGTCCCGGCGCGGCTGGCGCCCGGTTCCTGGTACGCGCTGCCGCAGAGCCCGCAGCTGTTCAAGCAGCTGCTCATGGTCGGCGGCGTGGAGCGCTACTACCAGATCGCGCGCTGCTACCGCGACGAGGACTTCCGCGCCGACCGGCAGCCGGAGTTCACCCAGCTCGACATCGAGATGAGCTTCGTCGAGCAGGACGACGTCATCGCCCTCGGCGAGCAGATCGTCGCCGCGCTGTGGCGGTTGATCGGCCACGAGGTCCAGCTGCCCCTGCCGCGCATGACGTACGCCGAGGCGATGGCCCGCTACGGCAGCGACAAGCCCGACCTGCGCTTCGGCGTGGAGCTCGTCGAGTGCACGGAGTTCTTCGCGGACACGCCGTTCCGGGTGTTCCAGGCCCCCTACGTCGGGGCGGTTGTCATGCCCGGCGGGGCCTCGCAGCCGCGCAAGACGCTCGACGCGTGGCAGGACTGGGCCAAGCAGCGCGGGGCCAAGGGCCTGGCGTACGTCCTCGTCGGCGAGGACGGCGAGCTGTCCGGGCCGGTGGCCAAGAACCTGTCCGAGGCCGAGCGGGCGGGCATCGCCGCCCACGTGGGCGCGAAGCCCGGCGACTGCGTCTTCTTCGCGGCGGGCCCGGTCAACGCCCAGCGGGCCCTGCTGGGCGCCGCTCGCGGCGAGATCGCCCGGCGCTGCGGCCTGATCGACGAGTCGGCCTGGTCGTTCCTGTGGGTGGTGGACGCTCCCATGTTCAAGGCGGCCGCCGAGGACGACGACGTCTCGATCGGCGCGGGCGCCTGGAACGCGGTGCACCACGCGTTCACCGCGCCCAAGCCCGAGCACCTGGACACCTTCGACACCGACCCCGCCTCGGCGCTGTCGAACGCCTACGACATCGTCTGCAACGGCAACGAGATCGGTGGCGGCTCGATCCGCATCCACCGCCGCGACGTGCAGGAGCGCGTCTTCGGCGTCATGGGGATCGACGAGGACACCGCTCGCGAGCAGTTCGGCTTCCTCCTGGACGCCTTCGCCTACGGCGCCCCGCCGCACGGCGGCATCGCGTTCGGCTGGGACCGCGTGGTGGCGCTGCTGGCCGGTGCCGACTCCATCCGCGAGGTCATCGCGTTCCCCAAGTCCGGCGGGGGTTTCGACCCGCTGACCTCCGCACCGGCACCCATCACCGCGCAGCAGCGCAAGGAGGCCGGGGTGGACGCGAAGCCCGAGGAGCGCAAGACCCCCGGTGCCTGAGCGCGCTCGCCGCGGTCCGCGGGCGGCGCTGGCCGCGGCCGCCGTCGGCGCGGTCGCCGTCGCGGTGCTGACGGCGCTCGTGGTGTCCGGGGCGAGCGCGGGGCTGGACGGCCCGCTGTCGCGGGCCGCGGTCTCCGCCGCCCTGGACGCCCCCGCGCTGACCCGAGCGGCGCAGGTCGTCGAGCACGTCACCGAGCCGGTCTGGGTCTACCTGGCAGGGCTCGCCGGGGTGGTGGCGTGCGCCCGCTCTGGCCGGCGCCGCGACGCGCTGTGCGCGCTGGTCGTCGGTGTGGTGGCGGCCCTGGCCTCTCCGCTGCTGAAGCTGCTGGTGGGCCGGGTGCGCCCGGCCCTGGAGGCGGGGCTGACGGGCTCGGACGGCGGGTCGTTCCCCTCGGGGCACGCCTTCGCGTCCGGCACCGTCGTGCTGGGTGCGCTGGTGCTGCTCGCTCCGCCGGCCCGTTCGGCGGGCCGCCTGGTGCTGCGGGCGGGCGCGGGGGCGCTGGTGCTGCTCCTGATCGGGGTGGACCGGGTGTGGCTGGGGGCGCACTGGCCCACCGACGTGCTGGGCGGCTGGCTGATGGCCGCCGTCCTCGTCTGCCTGGCCGCGGCGGTCGCGGCGCGCGGGCGCCCCGCCGCGGGGCGCCCGGTCGGTCCCCGGGGGCGGGACCTCAGAGGGAGACGGTGACGACGTACGTGCCGCGCTGAGCGCCCGCGCCGCCCGGCTGGGCAGGCAGGGCCGCCGGGGAGGCCGCGGCCACCGGGACCGTGACGGGCGTGCGCAGCCCGGACTCGACCGTGCTCACCGGCGCCGCCGCGGAGGCGGTGCTCGCCGTGGCGACGGTCAGCCCGACGGAGGAGACGCCGGCGATGAGGCCCGCGGCGAGCATCCGGCGGTGCAGGGACGCGGAGCTGCGGGAGGACTTGCGGGTGGCGGTGCGGTTCGTCGTCATGGCAGCAGAGTGCTCCCGGACCCTGTGGCGCCCCTGTGCTGCGCGGCGTCCCGGACTGTCGGTTCCCTGAGTGGTCCCTGAGCGCGCCAGGGCCCCCGGGGACACCCGGGGGCCCTGGCGCGGGGCGTCAGGCGCCGCTGGTGCTCGTGCCGCCCGTCGTGCCACCGCCCGTGGTGGCGGCGCCCAGGTCGTACACGGTGGTGCCGTCCACGTCGGTGGTGGGGAAGTTCTGCGCCACCCACTGCGCGATCTGCGCGGCCGCGTCGCTGCCCCCGGTGTCGGTGGAGGCCATCGAGCTGCTGGCGACGTAGTAGTGGATGCGCCCGGCGGCCACGTGCGCCTGGAACTGCTCCAGGGTCGGCGTGGGGTCCGTGCCGTTGAACCCGCCCACCGCCATGACGGGTTCCTGCGTCGCCAGCTGGTACCCGGCGGCGTTGTTGGACCCGGTGACGGCGGCGACCCACGTGTAGGAGTCGGCGTCGGCCGCGAGCAGCGCGGTCAGTTCGGCGCTGGGCTCGGAAGCGCCCAGCAGGCCGCCCATCCCGCCGCCCACCCGGCCGCCCGTGCCACCGGCTCCGCCGAACCCGCCGAACCCGCCGCCCCGCCCGGTGCCCTGAGCGGGGGTGCCCTGACCAGTCGCGGTCCCGGGGGCCTGCGCCCGGCCGGGCGCGGTGCCGCCGGCCGGGGGTTGCCCGCCGCCGGGGAACCCGCCCGCACCGGCGCCGCCGGGGGCACCGCCGCCGAACCCGGCGGTGGTGCTGGGGCCGGCGGAGACGATCGCACCGGTCTGCGCGGTGGAGGCCGTCTGCACCGAGTACGCCAGCGGCCCGGCCAGCGCGGCCACCAGGCCCGCCGCGGCGCCACCGCGCGCCAGCGCCAGGGCCACCCGGCCCCGCAGCGCCCGCGCGAGCACCAGCAGCGCCCCCGCGACCACCCCGATCGCGAGCACGGTGCCGCGCAGCCACGGCAGGAACTGGGGGCTGCGGCCGAGCAGCACCCACGCCCACACGGCGGTGCCCGCGATCACCACGCCCAGCAGCGGCAGCGCCCAGCGCGTCGCACGCGCCGCCCACAGCTGCACCGCCCCCGGGCCCGCCAGGGCGGCGACCGCGGGCGCCAGGGCGACGGCGTAGTAGGGGTGGATGATCCCGGACATGAAGCTGAACGCCGTGAACGTCACCGCGCCCCACCCGGTCCACGCCACCAGCGCGGCGCGGCGCACGTCGGTGCGCGGTGCGCGGGCGGTCAGCGCGAACCCGGCGACCGCCAGGACCGCCGCGGCCGGCAGCAACCAGGAGATGTTGCCGCCGAACTCGGCGTTGAACATCCGCCCGATGCCGGTCTCGCCCCAGCCGTTGCCGGCGCCCACGCTGCCGGTCTCCTCGCCGGTCAGCCGCCCGAGGCCGTTGTAGCCGAACGTCAGCTCCAGGAAGGAGTTCGTCTGCGACCCGCCCACGTAGGGGCGCCAGGACTCCGGGACGAGCTCGACGACCGCCACCCACCAGCCGGCGGAGACCAGCAGCGCCAGCCCGGCCAGCAGCAGGTGCTTCACGCGCGCCGCCGGGCGGTGCGGCGCCGCCCACAGGTACGCCAGCGCCAGGCCGGGCAGCACGAGGAACACCTGCAGCTGCTTGGTGAGGAACCCCAGACCGCAGAACACCCCCGCCCACACCAGGAACTTCGCGCGGCCGGTGTCCACGGCCTTCAGCACGCCCCAGGTGGCCGCGACCATCAGCAGGACCAGCAGCGCGTCGGGGTTGTTGAAGCGGAACATCAAGGTGGCCACGGGGGTCGTGGCCAGGACGAACCCGGCCAGCAGCGCCGCGGCGGGGGAGGCGTACCGGCGCACCGTGGCGTGCAGCAGCGCCACGGCGGCCACGCCCTGCAGCGCCTGCGGCACGAGGATCGACCAGGACGACAACCCGAACAAGCGCACCGACAACCCGGTGATCCACAGCGCGGCGGGAGGTTTGTCGACGGTGATGGCGTTCGCGGCGTCGGAGGAACCGTAGAACCACGCCTCCCACGACACCGAGCCGGCCTGCGCCGCCGCCGCGTAGAACGGGTTGGCCCACCCGGAGGCGGACAGCCCCACCAGGTACAGCGCGGCGGTGCCCGCCAGCAGGGCCAGCAGCGCGGGCCGCGCCCACCGCGGGTCGTCCGGCCGGCCCCGCCAGGCGCGGGCGGCGAGCACCCGCGGGTGCACCGGCAGCGACCGGGCGCGGCGCGGGCCGGAGCCGGGACCGGAGCGTTCCAGGGCGGTGCGGGTCCCGGGGACGGCGCTCACGGCGTGGTGTCCCGGGCGCCGTGCACCGGCACCACCGCGCGCGCCGCGCCGGGGGACCGGGCGTCGTCAGACCGCGTGCCGGGGGACTGCGCGCAGGAGCGGTCCTCCTGGTGGCCGGGCCGGTGGTGGCGGCGGTCGCGGAACACCCACGAGCGCAGCAGCAGGAACCGCAGCACGGTGGCGGCCAGGTTCGCGGCCGTCAGCACGGCCAGTTCCGCGCCCCGGGTGGCCCCCGGTGCGGCGGAGTGCAGCACCGCCAGGCTGCCGGAGGTCAGCGCCCACCCCAGCAGGAACACCAGCAGCCCCTGCACCTGGTGGCGCCCGGCGCCCTCGGACCCGCGCACCCCGAACGTCAGGCGCCGGTTCAGCGCCGTGTTGCCGACGGCGGTCAGCAGCAGCGCCAGGAAGTTCGCGGCCTGGGCGCTCGTCACCTCCTGGAGCAGCAGGTACAGCAGCGCGTACGCCCCGGTGCTGGCCAGGCCCACGCCGACGAACCGGCCCAGCTGCCCGGCCAGGCTGGTGGAAACCCCGGCCACCGCGGCCGGCTGGGGGCCGCGGCCCAGGCTTTCGCGGACCTCGCGCAGCGGCAGCTTCCCGGTGGCGATCGCGGTGGCCAGGCGCCGGATGCCGCGCAGGTCCGCCAGCGCGGTGGCGACGATGTCGACGCGGCTGTCGGGGTCGTCGACCCAGTCGACGGGGATCTCCTGGATCCGCAGGCCGGAGCGCTCGGCGAGCACCAGCAGCTCGGTGTCGAAGAACCAGCCGGTGTCCTCCACCAGCGGCAGCACGGTGCGCGCCACGTCGGCGCGGATCGCCTTGAAACCGCACTGCGCATCGCTGAAGCGCACGCGCAGGGTGCCGTGCAGCAGCAGGTTGTAGCAGCGCGAGATGATCTCGCGCTTGGCGCCGCGCACGACGTTGGAGCTGCGCGCCAGGCGCGAGCCGATCGCGACGTCGGAGTGCCCGGAGACCAGCCCGGCCACCAGCGGCAGCAGCGCCGCCAGGTCGGTGGACAGGTCGACGTCCATGTACGCCAGCACGGCGGCGTCCGAGGTGGACCACACGTGCTTCAGGGCCCGCCCGCGCCCCTTCTGCTCCATGCGCACGCTGCGCACCCCGGGGATCTCCGCGGCGAGCGCGGCGGCCACCTGCGCGGTGGCGTCGGTGCTGGCGTTGTCCGCGACGGTGATGCGGCAGGCTAACGGGAACGAGGCCAGGTGCGCGTGCAGGCGCCGCACGCACGGCTCGAGGTCGACCTCCTCGTTGTGGACGGGAACCACGACGTCCAGCACCGGGGGGGCCGGGCGCGGGTCCCTCGCGGGCCCGGTCCCGGGATCGGTTCCCGGGGCCGGGCGCGGCCGCGGCGGGACGGGCGGGGAGCCGGGAGGCGTGGCTGTCATGCCCGGAGGTTCGGCGCTGCGCCTTCCGGGCACGTGGGGACCGGCTGTGCTGGGCCTGTGGGTGCGGTGCCCGGTGCCGGCCGGTGGGTCAGGAGGCGCGGGCCGGCTCGCCCGCCGCGGCCAGCGGCAGGTCCACGCGGAACGCGGTGCGCCCCGGGACGCTGTCCACGCTGACGCGGCCGTCGTGGGAGGCGACCACCGCCTGCACGATCGCCAGGCCCAGGCCGGTGCTGCCGGCGGCTCGCGAGCGGGAGGAGTCCCCCCGCGCGAACCGCTCGAACACGTGCGGCAGCAGCTCCGGGGAGATCCCGGGCCCGTCGTCCACGACGTCCAGGTGCACGCGCCCGCCCCGGGTGCGCAGGTGCACGGTCACCGTCGTGCCCGCAGGGGTGTGGCTGCGGGCGTTGCCCAGCAGGTTCACCAGCACCTGGTGCAGCCGGGCGCCGTCACCGGGGACCTCCACCGCCTCCTCCGGCAGGTCCAGGCGCCAGGTGTGCTCGAGACCGGCCACGCGCGCGTCGCTAACCGCGTCGAGCACCGTCATGGTCAGGTCGACGTGCTCGCGCTCCAGCGGCCGCCCGGAGTCCAGGCGCGCCAGCAGCAGCAGGTCCTCCACGAGCCCGGTCATGCGCACCGCCTCGGACTCCACGCGCCGCAGGGCGTGGGCCACGTCCGCCGGCACGCTCTCGCGGTTGCGGCGGGCCAGCTCGGCGTAGCCGCGGATCGCCGCCAGCGGCGTGCGCAGCTCGTGGCTGGCGTCGGCGACGAACTGGCGCACCCGCTGCTCGGAGGCGTGCCGGGCGCTCAGGGCGGAGCCGACGTGGTCCAGCAGGCGGTTCAGCGCCGAGCCGACCCGCCCCACCTCGGTGCGCTCGTCGGTGTCGCGCGCGGGCACGCGCTGCTCCAGGTCCACCTCCCCGCGGTCCAGCTCCAGCTCCGACACGCGCGCGGCGGTGGCCGCCACCCGCTGCAGCGGGGCCAGGTCGCGGCGCACCAGGACGGTGCCGGTGACCGCGGCGGCGGCCACGCCCAGCAGGATCACGGCGGCCTCCACGCCGACCACCGTCCACAGGGTCGTCTCCACGCCCGTCAGCGGCACCCCGGTGACCTGCAGCGCACCGGTGGGCAGGGTCGCCGCCACCACGCGGTAGGTCCCCAGCCCCGGCAGCTCCACGGTGCGCGCGTCGCCCAGGTCCACCTGCCGCAGCGCCTCGGCCTGCGCGTCGCCCAGCGCCACGGCGCACTCCTGGCCGCCGCTGCTGCTGGTGTCGATGACCCCCGACTGCCCGGCCACCAGCTCACCGCCGGAGAAGCGCGCGCCCACGGTCCCGTCCACCTGCCCGGGACCCACGAACGCCGGCCGGGTGCCCGAGGGGCAGGTGCTGGCCTCCTCCTCGTCCGGGCGCGGGCCGGCCCGGCCGCCGAACTCGGAGCGCTGGGCCAGGTCCACCGACTCGGCGAGCTGACCGTCGACCTGGTCCATCAGCTGGTCCCGCAGCGCGTAGGTGGTCACCACGCCGATCACCAGCCCCACCGCCACCAGCAGCGCGGTGACGGTGGCGATGAGCCGGCCGCGCAGCGTCTGCGGGCGGTGCAGCGGTGACCTCACCCCTCCACCCTCGCGCCCCCGGTGCGGTTCGTCACGTCAGGTGCGCCGCTCAGCCGGCCGGGTCGACGGCCGGCTTGAGCACGTACCCGGCGCCGCGCACGGTGTGGATCATGGGGGAGCGCCCGGCGTCGATCTTGCGGCGCAGGTAGGAGACGTACAGCTCCACGATGTTCGCCTGGCCGCCGAAGTCGTAGTTCCACACCCGGTCCAGGATCTGCGCCTTGGACAGCACGCGGCGCGGGTTGCGCATCAGGAAGCGCAGCAGCTCGAACTCCGTGGCCGTCAGCTTGACCTCCTCACCGCCGCGGAACACCTCGTGGCTGTCCTCGTCCAGGACGAGGTCGCCCACGCTGAGCACCGGCTCCTGCTTGGCGGCGGCCAGGCCGGAGCGGCGCACCAGGCTGCGCAGCCGGGCCACGACCTCCTCCAGGCTGAACGGCTTGGTGACGTAGTCGTCGCCGCCGGCGGTCAGGCCGGCGACGCGGTCCTCCACGGCGTCCTTGGCGGTCAGGAACAGCACCGGCACCTCGGTGGAGTCCGCGCGCAGCCGGCGCAGCACCTCCAGCCCGTCGATGTCCGGGAGCATGATGTCCAGCACGACCGCGTCGGGCCGGAAGGAGCGCGCGGTGCGCACCGCCTCCAGGCCGTCGGCGGCGGTGCGCACGTCCCAGCCCTCGTAGCGCAGCGCCATGCTCAGCAGCTCGGACAGGGTGGGCTCGTCGTCGACGACGAGCACGCGCAGCGGGCTGCCGTCGGGGCGCTGCAGGTCGGTGCGGGTGGTGGTGGCGGTCATGGCCCCATCGTCGGTGTCCCGGCTGCGACGCTTCAGGGGAAAGGCTGAGAACAACCTGTGCGGCTGCGGGGCCGTTCACCCGTTCGGCCCAGCGCGGTCGCTCAGGAGGTGGCCAGCTCACCCTCAGCCACCGGCCGGGCCAGGTCCAGCACGCGCTGCACCACGGGTCGCGCCGGCGACGTCGTGCAGCTGCCGCCGGCGTGCGCCGCGGCCCGCCGCAGCCGTTCCAGGAACCGCACGGCGGTGGCGTCCACGGCCGTGACGGCGCGCACGTCCACGTGCACCCGGGCGCGCGGACGGGCGGCGCAGTGCCCGCGCACCTGCTCCTCCACCAGCGCCAGCTCGCCCGCCAGGGCCAGGTCCACGTCACCGGTGAGCACCACGTGCAGGGCACCGGCCTCCTCGCGCGTGACGACGGTGGGGACCGCCACGCGCCCACCGTCGCGCGCGGGGTCCAGCGGCCCGCCCACCGGCGGTGCGGGCAGTTCCGCACCGCGCGGCTCGCCCCGCAGGGTGCGCGCCACCACGTGGATCCGCACCGGCGGCGGCTCGGGGCCCGCCCCGGACGGCGGGCCACCGGGCGTGCTGCGCGGGGCGGGGCTGTCGTCGGGGATCACGGGGCACCTCCGCAGGACGGGGACGGGTCCCGGCCAGCCTCGGTGGGCCCGGTGGGATCAGCCGGGGGAGCGGCTGTGCACCGGCTGGCAGTGGCGCTCGCCGCGGTGGCCGCCGCCGCGGGGTCCCGCGGGGGTTAGCGTGCGGGCCGTGGCCGACCTGTTCTCCGCCGACGCCGACCCCGCCGGTGACCCCGCCGCCGCTCCGGACGACTCCCGCGGCGGGCGCGCCGTGCTGGCCGGCGCCCCCCTGGCGGTGCGGATGCGCCCGCGCGGCGTGGACGAGGTCGTGGGCCAGCAGCACCTGCTGGGAGCGGGCTCGCCGCTGCGGCGCCTGGCGACCGAGGGCGACCTGGGGCGCGCCGGGCCCGCCTCGGTGGTGCTGTGGGGACCGCCCGGCACGGGCAAGACCACGCTGGCGCACGTCATCGCCCGCTCCGGCGGGCGGCGCTTCACGGAGCTGTCGGCGGTCACCGCGGGCGTGAAGGACGTGCGCCGCGTCATGGAGGAGGCGCGCGAGACGCGCGACCTGCACGGCCGCCAGACGGTGCTGTTCCTCGACGAGATCCACCGCTTCACCAAGGCGCAGCAGGACGCGCTGCTGCCGGGGGTGGAGAACCGCTGGGTGGTGCTCGTGGCGGCCACGACGGAGAACCCCAACTTCTCCGTCGTCACCCCGCTGCTGTCGCGCTCGCTGCTGCTGACGCTGCGTCCCCTGGACGACGACGACGTGCGCGCCCTGCTGCGCTCGGCGGTCGCGGACCCCCGAGGACTGGCCGGGGAGGTGGAGCTGGGCGAGGAGGCGCTGGAGCACCTGGTGCGGGTGGCCGACGGCGACGCCAGGCGCGCGCTGACGGCCCTGGAGGCCGCCGCGGGCACCGCCTTCGACACCCCCGTCGCCTCGGGCGGGCGCCCGGTGGTGACGCTGGAGCACGCCGAGCGCGCCCTGGACCGGGCCGCGGTGCGCTACGACCGCGCCGGCGACCAGCACTACGACGTGGTCAGCGCGTTCATCAAGTCGATGCGCGGCTCCGACGTGGACGCCGCCCTGCACTACCTGGCCCGCATGGTCGAGGCGGGGGAGGACCCCCGCTTCATCGCCCGGCGCATCGTCATCGCCGCCGCCGAGGACGTCGGGATGGCCGACCCCTCCGCGCTGCAGACCGCCGTGGCCGCCATGCACGCCGTGGCGCAGATCGGCATGCCGGAGGCGCGCATCGTGCTGGCGCAGGCGGTGGTGCACAACGCGACCGCGCCGAAGTCCAACGCCGCCTACAACGCCGTCAACGCGGCGATCGCGGACGTGCGGGCGGGGATGGCGGGGCCCGTGCCCGCGCACCTGCGCGACGCGCACTACTCCGGGGCGCAGCGGCTGGGGCACGGCAAGGGGTACGTCTACACGCACGACACCCCCGCCGGGGTGGCCGCGCAGCAGTACGCCCCCGACGAGCTCGTCGGCAAGGACTACTACGTGCCCACCGACCGCGGCTTCGAGGCGCAGGTGCGCGAGCGCCTGGGCCGCCTGCGCCGCATCCTGCGCGGGCGCTGACCCCCTGACCACGGCGGGGCGGGGGAGCAGCGGGCGCCGCCGGGTAGGGTCGAGGGCCGAGCGCCGGTGGTCACCGCCGGCACAGCGCCGGGTGGGCGACCCGGCAGGACCGCACGAGCAGGAGGCACCTCGATGCAGACGGCCGAGATCCGTCGGCGCTGGCTGGACTTCTTCGAGCGCAAGGGCCACACCGTGGTCCCCAGCGCCTCGCTGGTCTCCTCCGACCCGAGCCTCATGTTCACCGTCGCGGGCATGGTGCCGTTCATCCCGTACCTGACCGCCCAGGTGCCCGCGCCGTACGAGCGCGCCACCAGCGTGCAGAAGTGCCTGCGGACCCTCGACATCGAGGAGGTCGGCAAGACCACCCGCCACGGCACGTTCTTCCAGATGAACGGCAACTTCTCCTTCGGGGACTACTTCAAGCGCGAGGCCATCGCCTTCGCCTGGGAGCTGCTGACCACCCCGGAGGCCGAGGGCGGCCTGGGCTTCGACCCGCAGCGGCTGTGGACGACGGTGTACCTCGACGACGACGAGGCCTTCCAGCTGTGGCGGGAGGTCGGCGTGCCCGCCGAGCGCATCCAGCGCCGCGGCAAGGCCGACAACTACTGGAACACCGGCCAGCCGGGCCCCGGCGGCCCGTGCTCGGAGATCTACTTCGACCGCGGACCCCGGTACGGCGCGGACGGTGGCCCCGAGGCCGACGAGGACCGGTACCTCGAGATCTGGAACCTCGTCTTCATGCAGCACCAGCTCTCCGCGGTGCGCTCGAAGACCGACTTCGACATCGCGGGCGACCTGCCGGCCAAGAACATCGACACCGGCATGGGCCTGGAGCGAGTGGCGTTCCTCAAGCAGGGCGTCGACAACATGTACGAGATCGACGAGGTCCGCCCCGTCCTCGACAAGGCGGCCGAGCTGTCGGGCAAGCGCTACGGCGCCGTCCACGAGGACGACGTGCGCATGCGGGTCGTCGCCGACCACGTGCGCAGCGCCCTGATGCTCATCGGCGACGGCGTCACCCCCGGCAACGAGGGCGCCGGCTACGTGCTGCGCCGCCTGATCCGCCGCGCCGTGCGGGCGATGCGCCTGCTGGGCGTGGAGGAGCCGGCCCTGCCGCACCTGCTGCCCGCGTCGATGGAGGTCATGAGCGCCTCCTACCCGGAGCTGCGCACCGGGTTCGAGCGCATCTCCCGCGTCGCCCACGCCGAGGAGGACGCCTTCCGCCGCACCCTCGTCTCGGGCACCACGATCTTCGAGACCGCCGTGGCGGCCACGAAGGCCTCCGGCGGCACCGCCCTGTCGGGCGAGCGCGCGTTCGCGCTGCACGACACCTACGGCTTCCCCATCGACCTGACGCTGGAGATGGCCGCCGAGGCGGGCGTCAGCGTCGACGAGGCCGGCTTCCGCGCCCTCATGGCCGAGCAGGTCGGCCGCGCCAAGGCCGACGCGCGCGCCAAGAAGACCGGCGGGGTGGACCTGTCCAGCTACCGCACCACCCTGGAGGGCATGCCCGGCCCGGTGGTCTTCACCGGCTACGAGCACGCCACCGGCGAGGCGCGCGTCGTCGTCGTGCTGCAGGGCGGGGTCAGCACCCCCTCGGCGCCGGCGGGCACCGACGTGGAGGTCGTGCTGGACCGCACGCCCTTCTACGCCGAGGGCGGCGGCCAGCTCGCCGACCACGGCACCATCACCACCGCCTCCGGCGCGGTGGTGCGCGTCGACGACGTCCAGCAGCCCGTGCGCGGCCTGTACGTGCACAAGGGCACCGTCACCGGCGGGGAGCTGCTCGCCGGCGACGCCGCGCACGCCGAGGTCGACGCCCAGCGCCGCCGCGCGGTCAGCCGCGCCCACACCGCCACCCACCTGGTGCACCAGGTGGTGCGCGAGCACCTGGGCGACACCGCCACCCAGGCCGGCTCGGAGAACGCCCCCGGCCGGCTGCGCTTCGACTACTCCGCCACCGGGCAGGTCGGCGCGGACGTGGTGCGCCAGATCGAGGGGGTCGTCAACGAGCGCATCGCCGACGACCTCGAGGTCGGCGCCACGGTCATGGACCGCCAGGCGGCGCTCGACTTCGGCGCGATGGCCCTGTTCGGCGAGAAGTACGGCGACCGCGTGCGCGTGGTCACCATCGGCGGCGACTGGTCCAAGGAGCTGTGCGGCGGCACCCACACCCTCACCTCCCAGCAGGTGGGGCTGGTCTCGATCGTCTCGGAGGGCTCCATCGGCTCCGGCGCCCGCCGCATCGAGGCGCTGGTGGGCACCGACGCCTACGACTTCCTCACCCGCGAGCACCTGCTCGTGAACCAGCTCACCGACGTCGTCAAGGCCCGCCCGGAGGAGCTGCCCGAGCGCGTCGGCTCGCTGTTGACGCGGCTGCGCGACGCCGAGAAGGAGATCGCCCGGCTGCGCGCCGGGCAGGTGCTCGCGCTGGCCCCGCGGATCGCCGCCAGCCCGGAGGACGTCTTCGGCGTCAGCGTCGTCGCGCACGACGCCGGGCAGGCCTCCGCCGAGGACCTGCGCACCCTCGCGCTGGACGTGCGGGCCCGCCTCGGCGGCGAGCGGCCCAGCGTCGTCGCGGTCGCCGGTGTCGCCAAGGACCGCCCCGTCGTGGTCGTGGCGACCAACGAGGAGGCCCGTCGCTGGGGCGTGAAGGCCGGTGAGCTGGTGCGCGGCGCCGCCGGGACCCTCGGCGGCGGCGGGGGCGGCAAGGACGACGTGGCGCAGGGCGGTGGTCAGGACCCGGCGAAGGTCGGCGAGGCGCTCGCCGGCGTGCGCGACGCCGTCGGCCGGCGCGTCACCGGCTCCGCCTGAGCCGGGCGCGGCCGCGGTGCGAGCGGGGGTCAGGATCGCCGTCGACGTGGGGAGCGTCCGCGTCGGGGTCGCCGCGTGCGACCCTTCCGGGGTGATCGCCTCGCCCGTGCGCACCCTCGCGCGCGACGAGGAGGCCGACACCGACGTCGCGGACGTCGCCGCGCTGGTGCTCGAGCGCGCGGCCGTCGAGGTCGTCGTCGGCCTGCCGCTGTCGATGGACGGGTCCGAGGGCCACGCCGCCTTGCGCGCGCTCGAGCACGCGCGGAAGATCGCTGTGGCCGTCGAGCCCGTGCCGGTCCGTCTCGTGGACGAGCGGCTCAGCACGGTCGGCGCCCACCGGGCGCTGCACGCAGCGGGCCGGCGGGAGAAGCAGTTCCGCGACGTCGTCGACCAGGCGGCCGCGGTGGTGCTGCTGCAGGCAGCCCTGGACGCCGAGCGCTCCAGCGGCCGGGCACCCGGGCGGGTGCTGCCGGCCGCGGAGCGCCCGGGCCGCGCGAAGCGGCGCAAACCCAGGCACGGCACGACCGCGCGCCCCGCCGGGGCGTCCGCGGCGCACGACCCGGACGAGCGTCCCGAGGCCACGGAGGGCGAAGAAGCGTGATGGACCTGATGGACCTGCCCGGCACGAGCGAACGGCGTCCCCGCCGCCGCCCCGGACTGGCCGTGGCCGTGCTGCTGGTGGCCGTGGCCCTGGTGGGCGGCGGTGCGTGGGCCGCCTGGGGCACCCTGGAGCCGCTGGTGAGCCGGCTGACCGCCACCGACGACTACGAGGGCGCGGGCACCGGGACGGTCGACGTGAAGGTGGAGGCCGGGGACACCGGCACCGCCATCGGCCGCACCCTGCAGGAGGCCGGCGTCGTCAAGACCACCGAGGCGTTCGTCTCGGCCGCCGCCGCGAACGCGGGCATGGCGAGCATCCAGCCGGGCACGTACCGGCTGAGGCACGAGATGTCCGCCGCGTCCGCCGTGGCGCTGCTGCTGGACCCCGCCTCCAAGATCACCACCCGGCTGACCGTTCCGGAGGGCCTGCGCGTGCGGCAGGTCGTGGCGCTCATCGGGGAGCAGACCCCCGTCGCCGCCGCGGACGTCGAGGCCGCCCTCGCCGACCCCGCCGCGATCGGCCTGCCCGCCTCCGCCGGCGGCAACCCCGAGGGGTACCTGTTCCCGGCCACCTACGAGGTGGACCCGGACGAGACCGCCGTGGAGCTGCTGACCTCCATGGTGGACCGCACGAAGCAGGCGCTGACCGAGCTGGGCGTGCCGCCCGAGCGCGAGCACGAGGTCGTCGTCATGGCGAGCATCGCGCAGAAGGAGGCCCGCACCCCCGAGGACATGGCGAAGGTGACGCGGGTGCTGCTGAACCGCATCGAGGACGGCATGAAGCTGCAGCTGGACTCCACCGTCAGCTACGGCACCGACGGCACCACCGTCACCACCACGGCCGAGCAGCGCGCCACGGACACCCCGTGGAACACGTACATGCACCCGGGCCTGCCCGCCGGGCCGATCAGCAACCCGGGTGAGGCGGCGCTGCGCGCGGCGGTGAACCCCGAGCCGGGCCCGTGGATGTTCTTCGTCACGGTGGACCTGGCGACCGGCGAGACCCGCTTCGCCACCACCGGCGCCGAGCACGCCGCGAACGTGGAGCTGTTCCGCCAGTACCTGAGGGAGCACCCGGAGTCCGAGTGAGCGCAGGAGCGAGCGCAGGAGTGAGCTCAACGGTGAGAGCAGCGGTCTGCGGCAGCCCCATCGCGCACTCCCTGTCCCCGGTGCTGCACCGTGCCGCCTACGCGGCCCTGGGGCTGCACGGGTGGGAGTACGACCTGCTCGAGGTCGACGAGGAGCGCCTGCCGGCGGTGGTGGCGTCCCTGGACGCCGGGTGGGCCGGGCTGAGCCTGACGATGCCGCTGAAGCAGGCGGTGGTGCCCCTCGTGGACGAGGTCAGCGACTTCGCCCGCGCCGTGGGTGCCGTGAACACCGTCGTCGTGACCCCCCGCGGCACCGGTGCCCCGGGCCGCGCCGGGGTGCACCTGCACGCGGAGAACACCGACGTGCACGGGCTGCTGGCGGCCCTGGCGGAGGCGGGCGCGCACCGGGTGGAGCGCGGCGCGGTGGTCGGCGGAGGGGCCACGGCGCGCTCGGCGCTGGTGGCGCTGCTGCGCGCCGGGTGCCCGCGGCCGGTGGCGGTGGTGCGCAGCGCCCAGCGCGCGGGGGAGCTGCGCGAGGTCGCGGCCCGCCTGGGCGGCGAGGTGGAGGTGCGCGGCTGGGCGGACCTGCCGAGCGTCCTGGACGCCGACGTCGTGGTCTCCACCGTCCCGGCCGGTGCCTCCGATGCGGTGGCGCAGGTCCTCGGGGCCCGCCCCGGCGCCGGGCCGCTGCTGCTGGACGTGGTGTACGCGCCGTGGCCGACGCCGCTGGCGCGCGACTGGGGCGGACCGGTCGTGGGCGGCTTCGAGATGCTGCTGCACCAGGCGGCGGCGCAGGTGCAGCTCATGACGGGCCGCGCGGCGCCGCTGGCGCAGATGCGGGCGGCGGGCCTGGCGGAGCTGCGGGCGCGCGCCGGCGCGTCGGCCGCGGCCGGTGCTCGCCCTCGCCCGAACGGCTGACGCGGCCCCGCCACGGGTGATCGCCACCTCAAGGCGGACCCTCCCCGCGCCGACACGGTGGGGACGGTGCCGACCGACGGCGCCGCCGTGCGCCGTGGCGGGCGCCGTGGAGGGGAGCGAGATGAACGACGCGGGTGCCGCTGGCCGGCCCGTCGACGCCTACGTGCCGGTCAACCTGCGCCCGGACGGGACGCCCGCCCCGCGCCGTGACGTCAGCGCCCTCCTGGCCAAGCTGACCGGCGACACCCCCGTGCCGGAGACCGCCGCCGCGGAGGTGCCCGGCCCGCGCGCGGTGCAGCCGCCGCTCACGCCCGGGCTGGCCGGGGAACCGGTGCCTCCCGCCGTGCCGGCGCTGGCCCCCGACCCCGTCGAGGTGCCCCCGGCCACCGAGGTCCCCGTCACCGCGGGGGGCGGCGACAGCCGGCCGGCGTTCAAGGTGAACGACGTCCTCGTCGCCGGCCTGCAGGCCGGCGCCTCCGACGTCCACCTCACCTCCGGCGCGGCGCCCACCGCGCGCCTGGCGGGCGAGCTCACCCCGCTGGAGGGGTTCGGCAAGCTCACCCCGCACGTCCTGCAGCAGGCGGTCTACGCGATCCTCACGCAGAAGCAGCGGGAGCAGTTCGAGACCGACCTGGAGCTGGACTTCGCCTACGCCGTGCCCGGGCACTCCCGGTTCCGCGTCAACGTGTACCGCCAGCGCGAGTCCCTGGGGGCGGCGTTCCGGCGCATCCCGTACGAGATCAAGCCGCTGGAGGACCTGGGCGTCCCGCCCGTGGTGGGCTCCTTCGCGGGCCTGCAGCGCGGGTTCGTGCTGGTGACGGGCCCGACCGGCTCGGGCAAGTCCACGACCCTGGCGTCGATCGTGGACCTGGCGAACCGCACCCGCAAGGACCACATCATGACGGTGGAGGACCCCATCGAGTTCCTCCACCGCCACAAGAGCTGCCTGGTCAACCAGCGAGAGGTGGGGGAGGACACCAAGTCCTTCGCCAGCGCGCTCAAGCACGTGCTGCGCCAGGACCCCGACATCATCCTCGTCGGCGAGATGCGCGACCTGGAGACGATCTCGGTGGCGCTGACCGCCGCCGAGACCGGCCACCTGGTGTTCGGCACCCTGCACACCCAGGACGCCGCGCAGACCATCGACCGCGTCATCGACGTGTTCCCCCCGCACCAGCAGCAGCAGATCCGCGTCCAGCTCGCCGGCGCCCTGCAGGGCGTCGTCTGCCAGACGCTGTGCAAGCGCGCCGACGGCGGGGGCCGCGTCGTCGCCACCGAGGTCCTCGTGGCCACCCCGGCCATCCGCAACCTCATCCGCGAGGGCAAGACCCACCAGATCGGCTCCGCGATGCAGGCCGGCGCGCAGTTCGGCATGCACACCCTCGACCAGCACCTCGCGGAACTCGTCCGCACCCGCCAGATCACGTTCGAGCACGGCCTGGAGAAGTGCCACGCCGTCGACGAGTTCCGCCGCCTGACCGGCCGGATCTGAGAGGACTGACCGATGGCCACCGCCACCAAGGCGCCCGCCAAGGCCGCCAAGGCCGCCAAGTCCGCCAAGTCCGCCGGAAGGTCCGCCAAGCCGGGGCAGCGGACCTTCGACTACGCCGCTCGCGACCGCGCCGGCAGGCTGGTCAAGGGGACCCTCGAGGCGCCGGACCGGCAGGCCGTCGTCGGGCGCCTGCAGAGCCAGGGACTGGCCCCCGTCTCCGTCGCGGAGTCGAAGGCGGGCCAGGGCCTGCAGATGGAGATCAACCTCCCGGGCAGCAACCGGGTGAAGCTGAAGGACCTGGCGCTGATGTCGCGGCAGTTCGCGACGATGGTGTCCTCGGGCCTGACGCTGCTGAAGGCGCTGTCCATCCTCGCGGAGCAGACGGAGAGCAAGAGGCTCGCCGCGACCCTGCAGGAGGTCCGCACGGAGGTCGAGTCCGGCACGTCGCTGTCGAGCGCGCTGGCCAAGCACACGGACGTCTTCCCGCCGTTGATGATCAACATGGTCCGTGCCGGTGAGGTCGGCGGTTTCCTGGACCAGGTGCTGCTGCAGCTGGCGGAGAACTTCGAGTCCGAGGTGAAGCTGCGGGCGAAGGTGAAGTCGGCGATGACCTACCCGGTCGTCGTGTTCGTCATCGCGATCCTCGCCGTCGCGGGCATGCTGCTGTTCATCGTGCCCATCTTCGCCACCATGTTCGACGACATGGGCGGTGAGCTGCCCCTGCCCACCAAGGTCCTCGTCGCGCTGTCGCACGGGCTGCGCTTCGCCGGCCCGGGGATCGTCCTCCTGGCGATCGTGCTGCCGATCGTGTGGCGCAAGGTCAGGAACGAGCCGCAGGTCCGCGACGTCGTCGACCCGCTCAAGCTCAAGGTGCCGATCTTCGGGCTGCTGGCGCAGAAGATCGCCCTGAGCCGCTTCACCCGCAACCTGGGCACCATGCTGCGCTCGGGCGTCCCCATCCTGCAGAGCCTGGAGATCGTCGGCAACGCCTCCGGCAACGTCGTCATCGAGCGCGCCTCGATGGACGTCATGGAGAGCGTGCGCTCCGGCAAGTCGCTGGCGGCGCCGCTCGCCGAGCACGCGGTCTTCCCGGCGATGGTGGTGCAGATGATGAGCGTCGGTGAGGACACCGGTGCCCTGGACGCCATGCTGCACAAGATCTCCGACTTCTACGACCAGGAGGTCGAGGTCACGACGGAGGCGCTGACCAGCCTCATCGAGCCGCTGATGATCGCGTTCCTCGGCGGCGTCATCGGCGCGATGATCGTGGCGATGTACATGCCGATCTTCGGCGTGTTCGACCTGATCCAGTGAGCCGCCGGCCGCGCCGGCGCCGGGAGGACGGGTTCACGCTGGTGGAGCTCCTCGTCGTGGTGGCCGTCGTCGCGCTCCTGGCGGCGGTCGCCGTCCCCGTGTACCTGCACCAGCGCGACGGGGCCGTCGCCGTCGCGGTGAAGCAGGACCTCAAGGCGGTGGCGCTGGCGGAGGAGACGCACATGACGGACGAGCGGGCCTACCTGGCCGTGCCGGCGACCACGTCACCGGTCATCGGCACCCCGGTCGAGGTCGACGACGAGACGACCGTCGCGGTGGTCCTCAACGCCGACGCCTCCGCCTACTGCGTCACGGCCACCCACCCCGACCTCAGCGGTGCGCGGGTCCTCGTCAGCACCCGGGGAGGGCTCCAGGACCCCGGGGTCGGTGGGTGCCCCGCCTCGTTCTGAACGTCCTCAGGACGGCCCGTGAGCGTTCCGCTCACGGTTCGTCCTGCTCCTCGACGCTCCCGCGCCCGGTGGATGGGCTGTCCGGGTGATCGCGTGAGCGACGACCTCAAGGGGTCGGGGGTGCCGTCCGATGCCCTGGGTACAAGAGCCGCCACACCGGATGCCCGGTGCGCGACCAGCGAGCGGCTCCGGAACTCACTGAAGGGGAGCGTCGAATGCTCGCTCGCATCCGCAAGGCGATGGAGGAGAAGGACCAGGGCTTCACCCTGATCGAGCTCCTCGTCGTCATGATCATCATCGGCATCCTGTCTGCGATCGCCATCCCGGTCTTCCTGAACCAGCGCGAGAAGGCCGCGGACACCGCGACCAAGTCCGACATGCGCACGGTCGCCAACGAGGTCGAGTCCTTCTTCACGGACAACCAGGACTACCCGACCGTCGATGCCACGACCGAAACCGCCACCATCGGTACCGGCGGCAACACCGTGGAGCTGAGCGACGGTGTCAGCATCCAGGTCAAGCGGGAGAGCGCTGCGGGCGCCGCTGTGACCAGTGGTGCAGCCACGGGCTTCTGCATCGTCGGCTTCAACACCAAGGGCAGCAAGGACGCCTCCACGAACGCCTACTACTACGACAGCCTGGCCGGTGGATTCCTCACCGGTACCGCCACCTGCTGACATCCCGCTCGACTGGCCCTCACCACACCAGTGGTGAGGGCCAGTCGTCGCCCACCCGCTGAGGACAAGGAGCAGGAGCGCATGATGCTGGCCAAGCTCGGCAAGCGTCGCGGTGACGACGGCTTCACGCTCGTCGAGGTCATCGTCGCTCTCGCGCTCCTGGCTGTCGTCGCCACCGCCACCCTCACCTTCTTCGTCCGCGGAACGAGCGCCACGAGCGCCCTCCAGCGCAAGCAGTCCGCCATCGCGGTCGCGAACACCGCTCTCGACCTGGCGCGCTCGGTGGCCCCCGCCAAGCTCCTCTCCGGCCGCTCGGCCGCGGACGTGGCCGCTCGGTGGTCCGCTTCCAGCGCGCCCGACCTCGCCCTGACCTGGCCCGCCGACGACGGCGCCTCGCCCGCGGCCACCGTGCAGACGATCCCGGTCACCGCGACGCAGGAGGTCTCCGGCCAGGAGTACGAGGTGTCCACCCTCATCGGTGTCTGCTACCGGCAGCGCGCCGTGGGCACCACCACGGGCACCACCTCGTCCTGCGGCAAACCCGCCGGCTCCGACGCGTCGACGACGCCGGCGGGGTACGTGAAGGTCTACCGGGTCGTCGCGGAGGTCACCTGGCGCACACCCGGGCAGGTCAGCGGGTGCAGCGCCGGCGTGTGCGTCTACCGCGCCAGCACGCTCATCGACGACAACAAGGACGCCCGGTGGAACGTGGCTGCCGCGCCGATCCCGAACACGACCCCCCGGAGCGTCGCCGCACAGACCGGCACCACCACGGCGGTCGACCTCGAGGTGCTGGAGCTGGCCAGCAACGTCAGCGCCGACAGCAAGTTCGTCATCACCTCCACCAGCGGCGTGACGCAGGGACAGCTGCACGTGGACGGCAGCCCCTACAACGCGGCGAACAAGTACTCCGGAGCGGTCCTGACGTACACCCCGCAGGCCAACGTCCTCGGCACGCACACCCTCACCTACTACCTCCTCAACGGTGACGGGCAGACCTCGGACGTGGTGGCCCTGACGATCAAGGTCGTCCCCGTCGCCGTGCCCGACTCCTTCACCGGCAAGCGCCGCAACTCGACCTACACGGAGAACTTCGGGAGCAACGACAAGCCGAACAACTTCGGCGGGACGGTCGAGGTGAAGTCCATCAGCCTGGTGTCCGGACCGTGCACCGACGAATCCGTCGACACCAACGGGAACGTGCGGTTCAAGACCCTGAACAGCAAGGGCACCTGCACCTTCAGCTACCAGCTGAAGGGCAGGGGTGCCGACTCCGCCCTCGTGTCCGACGCCACGACGATCACCGTGACGGTGACCTCGTGACCAGGGCGGCCCGGCGCGCACCGGGCTCCGCCGGTGAGGACCGCGACGGCGGTTTCACGCTGGTCGAGCTCGTCGTCGCCATGGGCATCTTCACCCTCGTCCTGGCCGTCTTCATGAGCGGCGTGCTCGTCATGTACCGCGACACCAACCGCTCCCAGGCCGTCGCCTCCACGTCCGACGCGCTGCGCAAGACCTTCATGACCATGGACCGCCAGGTTCGCTACGCCGAGGGTGTCAACTACCCGGGGCTCGTCGACGGCCGCTACTACGTGGAGTTCCGCTCGCCCTCGGACGGTGGCGAACCAGCCACCTGCTACCAGTGGCGCTACGACGCTTCGGCAGGCACCCTGGCGTACCGGACGTGGGCGGCGACCGGTTCTCCCGGGTCGTCCTGGGTCCAGACGGCCGACGGCTTGCTCACCGGCCTCTCGTCCTCCCCGTTCACCATGCTCAAGGCCGAGGTCACCACGGAGACCACCAAGGTGTCCTACACCCGCCAGCGGCTGCAGGTGCAGCTCGCCGGCGCCCGTGCTGGGGGAGCGGAGCAGACGTCCACGACCTTCGTGGCGACCAACTCCAGCGTGGACTCCCCGGGCAACAAGGCCGTGAACGCCGCCGGTGTCAGCGACAACCCGGTGTGCTCCCCCAGCACCACGAGGACCTGAGGTGATGAACGTGCGCGAGCGGATCGCCCACACGCTGCGGGCCCGTCACCGGACGGCGTGCGGCCCCGATGACGGCGTGGCGATGCTGCTCGTCATCATGACGACGATGATCGCCGCAGCTCTGAGCATCCTGCTGCTCGGCATCGTCATCGCCCAGGTGGCACCCACCCAGCTGCAGCAGAAGAGCACGACGACGATCGCCGCGGCGCAGGCCGGCGTCGACGCCACCCTGTCGGAGATCCGCACGGCCACGGGCGCGGCGAACGTCGCGGGCAACGTCTTCGGTGACACGAGCAAGCTGCCGTGCACGCTGACCGGCACGGTCGGCGGAACGACCTCCGGTGCGGGGTACGCGGTGACGGTGGAGTACTACGACACCGACCCCACCGACCTCGACGAGACCCAGCGCGCAGGACGGGACATCGACTGCAAGGTGGGCTCGGGCACGGCTGTCGTGCCCTCGTTCGCGCTCATCAGGTCCGAGGGCACGGGAAGCGCGCTGCCCGGACGCAGCGCGGACAGCGGTGACCGCTCCATCCAGGCGCTGTACGCCTTCGAGATCACGAACGAGAACGTGCCCGGTGGGCGCATGTACACGGTGAGTGAGAAGTACTGCCTGAAGGCGGATTCCGCCGCCGTCGGCAGCTCCATCAGGTACACGGCAGCGGCCAACTGCACCGCCGGAGATGCGCTCATGACGTGGCTGTACGACACCGATTACGCGATCAAGCTGGCCAGCAGCGCGACAGCTGGCGCACCCCTGTGCATCTCAGCACCGAACACCAGTGCCGGCGACGCGACGCTGCAGACGTGCGATCCCACGGACTACGAGCAGCAGTGGAGCTACGAGGGCGGTGCCCGCTTCCGCGACCAGGTCCACAAGGACAACGGCACCGCGAACAGCTCCACGTACGGCAGCTACTGCCTGGCCGCGGCCAGCACCAGCAGCAACGCCCTGGAAGGGTCACCGCTGCGGTCGGGGAGCTGCACGTCGAACACCGAGTACGGGTCCTTCAGCCCCGAGCCGAAGGTCGGCGCGGGAGCGGCGTCCTACGCGACGAACCAGATCGTCAACTACCTCGAGTTCGGCCGCTGCATGGACGTCACGAACCAGAAGATCGGCTTCGAGTACATGATCGTCTACCCGTGCAAGCAGGACCCCAGCGGCGGGACGCAGCTCAACTGGAACCACAAGTGGTACTACACCGAGGCCACCGCGACCCAGCCCACGACCACCGCGCAGGAGATCTACGTCAAGGTCAACAACTCGACGAAGTACTGCCTGCGGACCCCGGAGTCCACGGCGGTCAACGGGTACGTGGTGTTCACCAGCAGCTGCTCGTCCACCGATGCCCGGCAGAAGTTCTACCGGACGTACAAGGTGGAGGGTGACTACTCGGCCAGCTACACGATCAAGGACGCCTACGGCCGCTGCCTGTCGCTGGGAGCCAAGCAGACCCCGTCGGGATCGGCGAAGTGGTCCACCATCACCGCGGCCGCGTGCACGGGGGGCACCGAGCAGAAGTGGAACGCGCCCGCGGGGGCGCAGGCGTCCACCGTGACGGACACCCGTGAGACGACCTATGACAAGCCCTGACCCCCTGGCCGTGGTCTGCGCGCTCAGCGGCGTGCTCGGCCTGCTCGTCGGCTCCTTCCTCAACGTCGTCGTGCACCGGGTGCCGCGAGGGGAGTCCGTCGTCTCCCCGCCCAGCGCGTGCCCGAGCTGTGGTCACCGCGTGCGTGCCCGGGACAACGTGCCGGTGCTCTCGTGGCTGGTCCTGCACGGCCGCTGCCGGGACTGCCGGGAGCCCATCAGCCGGCGCTACCCCCTGGTGGAGCTGTTGACCGGGGCGGTCTTCGCGCTGGTGACGTGGCGGGTCGGGATCACCGCCGCGCTGCCGGCGTACCTGTACCTGGCGGCGATCGCGGTCGCCCTGGCGCTCATCGACCTGGACGTGCGGCGACTGCCCGACGCCATCGTGCTCCCCTCCTACCCCGTCGCGCTGGTGCTGCTGGCAGCGGCCAGCGCGGGCGGCGGGGACTGGGGCGCGCTGGCGCGCGCGCTCGCCGGCGCCGCCGCCCTCTTCCTGCTGTACGCGGCCCTGTGGTTCGCGCACCCGCGCGGCATGGGGCTGGGGGACGTGAAGCTGGCGGGCGTCCTCGGCCTCTACCTGGGGTGGTGGGGGTGGGACGCCCTCGCCGTCGGCGGCTTCGCGGCCTTCCTGCTCGGTGGCGCTGTCAGCCTGCCCCTGCTGCTCGTCGGCCGCGCGGGCCGGAAGTCGTCGATCCCGTTCGGGCCCTGCATGCTCGTCGCCGCGCTCGCGGCGTTGTTCTGCGCCGCACCGCTCGCCGGCTGGTACCTCGACCTCGTCGGACTGGGTGCAGCCGTTTGAGCGGAGCGGGTGACCGTTGGCCACCGCGGCTCAAGGCGGGACCGTCCATGCCCGATCCACCACCGTAACCACACGATCACCGGTCTTGCGCCGGTAGGACGCAGGAGGAGGCGACGTGCCTGGACGTACCGCCATCGGCCTCGACATCGGGACGTCGGGGGTGCGCGCCGCTGAGCTGTCCTTCGGCAAGGGCGGCATCACCCTCGAGAAGTTCGGCCAGGTGGCCGTTCCCGAGGGCGCGGTCCGCGACGGGGAGGTCGTCGACCGCAGCGCCGTCGTCGACGCCCTGAAGGCCCTGTGGAAGGGCAGCGGGTTCAGCGGCCGGAAGGTCGCCCTGGGGGTCGCCAACCAGCGGGTCGTCGTGCGGCAGGTCGACCTGCCGTGGATGACGGAGGCTGAGCTGAAGAGCTCCCTGCCGCTGCAGGTGCAGGACTACCTGCCGATGCCGGTGGAGGACTGCGTCATCGACTTCCACGCCGTCGAGGAGATCCGCCAGGAGGACACCCGCCTGCTCCGGGGTCTGCTCGTCGCCGCTTCCCGCGAGATGGTGATGTCCAACGTCGCGGCGGTGCAGGCAGCCGGCCTGAGGCCGATGTCGGTGGACCTGAGCTCCTTCGCGGTCCTGCGCGCGGTGGGCCGCCCCCACGCGGCCGACGTCGCGACCGAGGCGATCCTCGACATCGGTGCCCGGATCAGCAACCTCGTCATCCACTCCGCCGGTGTGCCGCGCTTCGTGCGCGTGCTGCTCACCGGGGGCCAGGACGTCACCGACGCCGTCGCGGAGCGGCTGGGCGTCCCCTCCGCGCTGGCGGAAGCCGTCAAGCGCGGCATCGCGGAGGACGTCCCGGCGGACGAGCAGGAGCTGGCCGGCACGGCCGTGGACCTCATGCTGGAGGTCTTCGTCGACGACATCCGGTCCTCCCTCGACTACTACTCGGCGGCGAACCCGCAGTTCCGCCCCGAACGGGTCGTGCTGTCCGGCGGCGGGTCGCTGCTGGAGGGCATCGCCGACCGCCTCGCGGCGGCCGTGCGCCTGCCCGTGGTCGCCGGCGACCCCATCTCCCCGCTGCACGTGGGCCGCACCGGCCTGGACGAGCAGCAGCTCGGCCTCGTGCAGCCCCTGGCCGCCGTCCCCGTCGGACTCGCCCTCGGAGTGATCTCATGAGCTTCCAGACCCTGGAGGCCCTCGCGACGCGCAACACCGTCGCCCGCGTCAACCTCCTGCCCGACGGGCTCGACGCCGCACGGGACTTCCGCCGTCTGCAGGCCGGCCTGGGCGCGGGCCTGCTCGCCGTCGTCGGCCTCGTCGGGGTCGCGTACGGCATCGGCGCCGGGCACGTCGCCACCGCCGAGGAGGCGGTGGCCGACGTGCAGGCGCAGACGCTCCGGCTGCAGGCCGAGCAGCGGCAGTACGCGGACGTCCCCGCGCGGATCGCGGAGGTCGAGGCCGCCGAGGCCGCGGAACGCGCCGTCAGCGCGTACGACGTCTCGTGGTTCGCCATGCTCGACGCGCTCGCCGTCGCCACCCCGCAAGGGGTGTCCCTCGGGTCCGTGTCCCTCGCCCTCGACGCGGCGGCGATCGCTCCCGACGGCACCGGGACCACCACCGCCGGCGACCCGTTGAGCGTCGCCGGCCTCGGGACCGTCACCCTCACCGGCAAGGCGTCCTCCCAGGCCCTCGTGGCGGACGCCCTGGAGGCGGTCGACACCGTCGAGGGTGTGGACGCCCCGTTCGTCAGCGGGACGAGCTGGGACGAGACCACCCGGGCCGCCACCTTCACCCTGTCCGCCGTCATCACCGACGCCGCGCTGGTCAACCAGCGGTGACCCACCACGGGAGTCCTCGATGAGCACGAGCAAGACCAGGGTGTGGGTGGCCGGCACGGCTGTCGTCGCCCTGCTGATCCTGGTGGCCGGCTGGTTCCTCGTCCTCGCCCCGCAGCGGGCCGAGGCCGGCGACCTCGCCACCCAGGCGAACCAGACCGAGGCGCAGAACGCGCAGATCGCCCTGAAGACCGAGCAGCTGGCGGCGCTGGCCGCCCAGCTGCCCGAGAGGCAGGCCGACCTGGCGCGCATCACGGCGAGCCTGCCCGCGGAGGGCGAGCTGCCGCAGCTGATCCGCGCGCTGAGCGCCGCCGCGACGTCCGCGGGTGTCGTGCTCAACGGCATCACGCCGGCGACGCCGGAGCTGTGGGACACCACGGCCGAGGCCGCCTCCGGCGACCTCGTCGTCGTCGCCGTCCCGCTCTCCCTCGAGGTGAAGGGGTCCTTCACCGAGATCGAGCTGTACCTCAAGCAGCTCCAGGCCGACGCCACCCGGTTCTTCCTCGTGGAGAACGTGGAGGTGTCCGCCGGCTCCGCCGACACCTCGACGGGCGACGACCTGAGCGCCACCGTCTCCGGCAAGGTGTTCGCGCTGCGCGACGCCACTGCTGCGGGCACGGAGACCACCGACGCCGCTGCGGCCGGCGGGAGCACCGCCGCGCCCACCGCGTCGACGACCGCCGACGCGGCCGCGACCACCACCCCGACCGCCGACCCGACCGCCACCCCCTGAGCGAGGGCATCATGAGCTTCCCCAGTTCCCCGTTCGGGGCCGCGCAGGAGCCGGCTCCCCAGCCTCCCGTCGAGGAGGAGCGCCCCACCCGCGAGGTCGACCCCCGCGTGGTGAAGTCGCTGCTCGCCGGTGCCGCCGTCGTGGCCGTCCTCGGCGCCGGCACCGCCGGCCTCCTGTGGCTGAGCAGCACGCCTTCGGGCGCGTCCGCCGAAGCCGCGCTCGGCGGTGCCCGATCCACCCCCTCGGTCACCGGTTCCGCGGCCGAGGTCGCCCGTGCCGGCGCCATCGACTTCAGCGGCCGGGACGCGTTCGCCGCCACGGTCGGGGTGCAGCCCGAGAGCGAGTCCGCGGACGTCGCAGAGGGTTCCTCGACCGGTACGACCTCCGCCGCGGCCGCAACCGTCGCCAGCACGTCGTCCAGCACGCCGCCCAGCACGTCGTGGAGCGGTTCCACGACGCCTCCCGCGAACGGTGCCCACCCCTCGACCACCACGCCCAGCAGTGCTCCGAGCACGTCGACGTCGGCGAGCGCCAATCCCTCGGACACCCGTTCCACCGCTCCCGGCTGGACGGTCCCGCAAGTCTCCTTCGTGACGGGCACGGACGGCTACGGCGTGTTCCGCATCGCCGGTGAGGAGGTGCGCATCACCGAGGGCGACCTCGTCTACCCGCTCGGGATCCGGTACGGAGGTGTCGTCGCGGCGGAATCGGACGCGTCCGTCCCCGTCGACGGCACGGTGGGCGCGGTCCAGGGCGTCTTCACCGCGGAGAACGACGCGGCGACGGGGTGGGTGATCACTTCCGACCCGGAGGGGAAGGTGCTGCTCCCCGGCGCCGTCGTGGGCGCACCCCAGGGGCGCGCCCGCGTCTACGGCGTCCTGGCCGACAAGTTCTGGGTACGTGTCGACAGAGGGCAGGGGGTCCTGTACGCCGTGGGCGACACCGTGAGCGGTACGGGCCTGACCTTCCTCGGTACCGAGCCGGACGACGCGACGCTGCCCGAGGCCGGCGTCTACTTCCAGGACGGCGCCGGCGTCGTCTACTTCGGCACGTTCGGTGGAGGTGAGTCCGATGGCGTCTCGTTCTGAGCGCCCCAGCGCCCTGCGGCGTGCCGGTGCGGTCGCGGCGCTCGTGGGTCTGGCGACCGTGGCCACGGCGGCGACCGCAGTGGCGACCCCGACGCCGGTGACAGCGCACCGCGCCTACGGCGTGGACCGGTACGCGACCGCGGCGACCCTCGAGGACCCCGCCCGCGACGTCGCCTACGTCGTCACGGGGACCGGCTTCGCCGACGGCGTGACCGCCGGCGCGCTCGCGGGGCACTGGGGGGCGAACATCTTCCTCACCCCCCGCGAACAGCTCACCGACGACGTCCGCGCCGTCATCGGCTACTACCGCAAGGTCGTCGTCGTCGGCAGCGAGTCGGCCGTCGGTCCGGACGTCGTGACGTGGCTGCGGCAGAACACGCGGGCCGAGCTGTCCCGGGTCGGTGGTGCCGACCGCTACGAGACGGCCGCGAAACTGTCGGCGACCTCGTTCGCGCCGGGCGTCGCGGACGTCATCATCGCCACTGGTACCGAGTACGCGGACGCTCTCGCCGGTTCTGCGGCCGCGGCATCGGTCAGTTCCCCCGTGCTGGTCGTGGAACACGGACGCATCCCCGACAGCGTGCGCGCGGAACTGGCGCGTCTGCAACCCGGGCGGATCACCGTCCTCGGTGGCGAGAACGCCGTCAGCGCACCCGTCGCCGCCGAACTCGCGCAGTACACCGACGGGGAGGTCCGCCGGCTGGCGGGCGGTGACCGCTACGAGACCTCGGTCGCCGTGAGCCGGGCCTACTTCCCCACGGGGTCGAGCTGGGTGGAGCTCGCCAGCGGATCCGCCTGGCCGGACGCCATCGCCGCAGGCGCGTCGGCGGGTCGGCGCGGGTCGCCGGTCCTGCTGAGTCCGCAGCACTGCCTCCCGCAAGCGGTGAACCTGGAGATCGAGCGACTGCGGCCGAACTCGCTGCAGGCTGTCGGTGGGAACAGCTCGTACTCCGAGGTCGCGGCGAAGCGCACGTCCTGCGGCGCGGGGGAGAAGAAGTACCTGGACGAGTTCGAGCAGCCGGAGGGCAACGCCACCCACGTGCAGTCGCACGCGACCATCGGCGGGGTGTTCTACCCGCGCACCGCGGCCTTCTCCACGTACGTGCCCACCAGCACCACGGACATCCGCAACGCGGAGTACCGGGTGTGGGACATCGGTACCGGCTACTCGCGGTTCACCGCCGTGGCCGGTGTCGCCGACGCGGTCACCTCGGGTCTGACCGCCCGCGTCGAGGTGTTCGGGGACGAGCGGCTGCTCGGCAGCTACGACGTGGCCGTGGGACAGCCGGCGACCATCGACGTCGACGTGCGAGGCGTCCGCAACCTCAAGCTGGTGACGACCTCCTCGGGGCGCACGTCGACCGGCGACGAGAGCGACCACGTCGTCTACTTCGGCGACTCCGCGGTGCGCTGACCGCACCCGCCACCGGGCAGGGCCCGCACCCCCACCGGGGGTGCGGGCCCGCTGCGCGTGCGGCCGGCGCCTAGGATCGGTCCTCCCGTCCCCGGCAGCAGGAGCCCCACCGTGATCGTCCTCGTCGGTTTCATGGGCGCGGGAAAGACCACCGTGGGCCGCCTGCTCGCCGAGCACCTGCGGCTGCCGTTCACCGACACCGACCACGTCGTCGAGGCCCGCGCGGGCCGGCCGGTCCCCGAGGTCTTCCGCACCGACGGCGAGGAGGCGTTCCGCGACATGGAACAGGCCGCGGTCGCCGACGTCCTCGCCGGCGAGGAGGCCGTGGTCTCCCTCGGCGGCGGTGCCTGCGGTCGCGCGGCCACCCGCGAGCGGCTGCGCGCCCACACCGTCGTGCACCTGCGCGTCAGCCTGGAGCAGACCCGCGCCCGCACGGCCGGCGACACGACCCGCCCCGTCCTGCAGCGCCCCGACCTGCCCGCCCTGCACGCCGCGCGTCAGCGCCTGTACGACGAGGTCGCTACCGTCGCGGTGCCCACGGACGGGCGGACGGCCGAGGAGGTCGCCCGCGACGTCCTCGGGCGGATCGAGACGCACCACGCCGCGCGAGACCCGGAGGACCGATGACGCAGGAGCACGACACCACCGATCCGAGCGCCCCGGGCGGGCCGACCCGGATCACCGTGCCGGGCGACGCCCCCTACGACGTCCTCGTCGGCCGCGGCCTGCTGGGCGCGCTGCGCGGCGTGCTCGGCGAGAAGGCCGCCAAGGTCCTCGTGGTGCACCCGCGCGCGCTGCGCACCACCGGCGAGGCGGTGCGCGACGACCTCGTCGCGCAGGGGCTGGAAGCGGTGCTGGCGGAGGTGCCGGACGGCGAGGAGGCGAAGACCGCGGAGGTCGCCGCGTTCTGCTGGACGGTGCTGGGCCAGTCGGGCTTCACCCGCTCGGACGCGGTCGTCGGCGTCGGCGGGGGAGCGGTCACCGACCTCGCCGGGTTCGTCGCCGCCACCTGGATGCGCGGCGTGCGGGTGGTGCAGGTGCCCACGACGCTGCTGGCGATGGTCGACGCGGCCGTGGGCGGCAAGACGGGCATCAACACGGCCGAGGGCAAGAACCTCGTCGGGTCCTTCCACCCGCCGGCCGGGGTGCTGTGCGACCTGGACGCCCTGGCGACGCTGCCGCCGAACGACCTGCGCGCCGGTCTGGCCGAGGTCGTCAAGTGCGGGTTCATCGCCGACGAGCGCATCCTGGAGCTCGTGGAGGCCGACGTGGCCGCCGCCACCGACCCGCGCTCACCCGTGCTGGCGGAGCTCGTGGAGCGCGCGATCCGCGTCAAGGCCCGGGTGGTGGGGGAGGACCTCAAGGAGTCCGGCCTGCGGGAGATCCTCAACTACGGGCACACCTTCGCCCACGCCGTGGAACTGGTCGAGCGCTACCAGTGGCGCCACGGCGCCGCCGTCAGCGTCGGCCTGGTGTACGTGGCGGAGCTGGCCCGCATGGCGGGGCGCCTCTCCGACGCGGACGCCGACCGGCACCGCGAGGTCCTCGCGTCCCTGGGCCTGCCGGTCACCTACCGCGGGGACCGCTGGCCGCAGCTGCTGGACGCGATGAAGCGCGACAAGAAGTCCCGCGGCGCGCTGCTGCGCTTCGTCGTCCTGGACGGCATCGGCCGGCCCGGCCGGCTCGAGGGCCCGGACCCGGCGCTGCTGCAGGCCGCGTACGCGCAGATCAGCCGGGACTGACGCTGCCGGGGCTCGCACCCCCGGGGGCCGGGCTCAAGCGCAGGGCGTCGTCGACGGCACTCCCACCGCGGAGGAGAGGTACCAGACGCTGCCGCGCCCGTCGGCGTCCCGCCCACCCAGGCAGTAACCGGCGGTGTCGGCGAACAGGACCACCACCTCGCTGTCGGGCTCGGCGACGGTGAGCGCGGCCGGGTCCGGCGCGTAGGTGCCGTGACCGCCGTAGAAGCCCTCCTGCGCGACCGCCACCGCCTGCAGGTCGCTCCTGACCCTCGCGTCGACGGCCCGCGCGCGCTGGTCCAGGAAGACCGGCAGCACCACCGCCGCCAGCAGGGGCAGGGCGGTGAGGGCGCCGCCCCCGGCGATGAGGACCTTGCCCCACGCGGGCACGGGGATCCGGCCCGGCAGCACCACCGGTGCGGGTGCGGGCGCCGGGCCCGCACCGGGGAGGGAGCGCCCCCCACCACCGGGTGCGCCGGTGACGCGCTGCGGCGGTGTGGCGTAGAAGTCGGCGTTGGGGTCGAACGAGCCGGGGCGGGCGCTGAAGCGCGGGTCGCCGCCGCTGGGGGGGAACGCGGTCACCGCACCAGGGTCGGCCCTCCGGGCGCGCCACCCCAGCGGTCTCACCCGCCCGGGCCGCACCCGTCCGTGCACCGCCGCCCGCCCGGGGCCGCGGAGCTGCACCCGGAGCGGGCGCCCGACCCGCGCGGGGACCCGGGCGCTCGCCACCGTCGCTACGATGGCGTCACCACACCCGCGCCCGGACCCGGCTCGCGGGACGCGCACGGACGACGAGACGGACTGAGAGACGACGTGGCATCGACGAACGACCTGAAGAACGGCACCGTGCTGAACCTCGACGGCAACCTCTGGTCGGTGGTCGAGTTCCAGCACGTCAAGCCCGGCAAGGGCGGTGCCTTCGTGCGGACGAAGCTGAAGAACGTCCTGTCCGGCAAGGTCGTGGACCGCACCTTCAACGCCGGCGCCAAGGTCGACACCGCGACCGTGGACAAGCGGGACATGCAGTACCTCTACCGCGACGGTGAGGACTTCGTGTTCATGGACTCCTCGACGTACGACCAGATCAACGTCTCGGCCGCCACGGTGGGCGACGCGGCGAACTACATGCTGGAGAGCCAGGAGGTGATCGTCGCCACCCACGAGGGCACCCCCCTGTACGTGGAGCTGCCCACCTCCGTGGTGCTGGAGATCACCTACACCGAGCCGGGTCTGCAGGGGGACCGCTCCACCGGCGGCACCAAGCCCGCCACCGTGGAGACCGGCGCGGAGATCCAGGTGCCGCTGTTCCTGGAGCAGGGGACCAAGGTCAAGGTGGACACCCGCACCGGGGACTACCTCGGTCGCGTGAACTGACGTGGCGGCCCGCCGCAAGGCCCGGCGCCGCGCGCTGGAGGTCCTCTTCGAGGCCGACCAGCGCGGTCTGGAGCCGCTGGCCGTGCTCAAGGACAGGATCGTGCGGGCCGACCCGCCGGTCGGGGAGTACGCCGTCACCCTCGTGGAGGGGGTGGTGGCCGAGCTGACCCGCATCGACGAGGTGCTGTCGACGTACTCGATGGGCTGGACGGTCGACCGCATGCCCGCTGTGGACCGGGCGGTGCTGCGCATCGGCGTGTGGGAGGTCCTGCACGCCGACGACGTGCCCGACCACGTCGCCATCAGCGAGGCCGTGGAGATCAGCCAGGAGCTGTCCACCGACGAGTCGCCCAGGTTCGTCAACGGCCTGCTGGGGCGCATCGCCGAGCTCAAGGAGACCCTCACCGCCTGAGCGGCGCCGACACCGCCCGACCGGCGCCGGAACGGCCCGCGGGGCCCCGCGCACGCCGGCGCACCGCTCCACGAGCGCGGTGCGCCGGCCTCCTGCAGGGCGCCGACGGGTGCGTTCCCGGTGGGCGGCAGCACGACGACGGCCCGGTCACCCCTGCAGGGGTG